>NZ_JBEYLC010000053.1:0-43574 GCF_040635885.1 Nocardiopsis sp. NPDC006832
GCCTGCGCGGACGCGGGCATCACCTTCGTCGGGCCGCCCGCCGAGGTCCTGGACCTGACCGGCAACAAGGCCAGCGCGATCGCGGCGGCCAAGCGGGCGGGCATCCCCGTCCTGGACTCCTCCGAGCCCTCCACCGACATGGACACCCTGATCGCGGCCTCCCGCGAGATCGGGTTCCCGCTGTTCGTCAAGGCCGTTGCCGGCGGCGGTGGCCGTGGCATGCGCCGGGTCGACACCGCCGACACGTTGGCCGAGGCGGCGGAGGCCGCCATGCGCGAGGCCGGGACCGCCTTCGGCGACCCCACGGTGTTCCTGGAGCGGGCCGTGGTGGACCCGCGCCACATCGAGGTGCAGATCCTCGCCGACGGCCAGGGCGGCGTCATCCACCTGTACGAACGTGACTGCTCGGTGCAGCGTCGCCACCAGAAGGTGGTGGAGATGGCCCCCGCGCCGAACCTGTCACCGGAGCTGCGCGCGCGGATCTGCGACGACGCGGTGCGCCTGGCCAAGGAGATCGGCTACCGCAACGCGGGCACCGTCGAGTTCCTGCTCGGCAAGGACGGCCGGCACGTGTTCATCGAGATGAACCCGCGCATCCAGGTCGAGCACACGGTGACCGAGGAGGTCACCGACGTCGACCTCGTGCAGTCCCAGCTCCGTATCGCCGCAGGGGAGAGCCTCGCCGACCTGGGCCTGAGCCAGGACGACATCGTCGTGCACGGCGCCGCCCTCCAGTGCCGCATCACCACCGAGGACCCCGCCAACGGGTTCCGCCCCGACACCGGAACGATCAGCGCCTACCGCTCCCCCGGTGGTTCGGGCATTCGCCTGGACGGTGGCACGGCGGCGGCCGGTTCGGAGGTCAGCGCCTACTTCGACTCGTTGCTGGTCAAGCTCACCTGCCGCGGTCGTGACTTCGAGACCGCGGTGAGCCGCGCCCGCCGCGCGGTCGCCGAGTTCCGGATTCGCGGCATCTCCACCAACATCCCGTTCCTACAGGCGGTGTTGGAGGACGACGACTTCCGCGCGGGTCGCGCCACCACCTCCTTCATCGAGGAGCGCCCGCAGCTGCTGACCGCGCGCCCCTCCGCGGACCGCGGCACCCGCCTGCTGTCCTACCTGGCGGACGTGACGGTGAACAAGCCGCACGGCGAGCGCCCGCAACTGCTCGACCCCACCGCGAAGCTGGTCGAGGCGCCCCAGGAGGCGCCACCGGCCGGTTCCAAGCAGCGCCTGGACGAGCTGGGCCCGGAGGGTTTCGCCCGTTGGCTGCGCGAGTCGCCGAACCTGGGCGTCACCGACACCACCTTCCGCGACGCGCACCAGTCGCTGTTGGCCACCCGGGTGCGCACCAACGACCTGCTGGCCGTCGCGCCCACCGTCGCCCACACGCTGCCCGAGCTGCTGTCCCTGGAGGCCTGGGGCGGCGCCACCTACGACGTGGCCCTGCGCTTCCTCGCCGAGGACCCGTGGGACCGGCTGGCGGCGCTGCGCGAGGCGGTACCCAACATCTGCCTGCAGATGCTGCTGCGCGGGCGCAACACGGTCGGCTACACCCCCTACCCCACCGAGGTCACCGACGCGTTCGTGCGTGAGGCGGCCAGGACCGGGGTGGACGTGTTCCGTATCTTCGACGCCCTCAACGACGTCGACCAGATGCGTCCGGCCATCGACGCGGTCCGGGAGACCGGCACCGGGGTGGCGGAGGTGGCGCTGTGCTACACCGCCGACCTGTCCGACCCGAACGAGAAGCTCTACACCCTCGACTACTACCTTGAGCTCGCCGAGCGAATCGTGGACGCGGGCGCGCACGTGCTCGCGATCAAGGACATGGCCGGCCTGCTGCGCGCCCCGGCGGCCAAGCGCCTGGTCACCGCGCTGCGCGAGGAGTTCGACCTGCCCGTCCACGTGCACACGCACGACACCGCCGGTGGCCAGCTGGCCACCTACCTGGCCGCGGTGCAGGCCGGCGCCGACGCCGTCGACGGTGCGGTCGCGTCGATGTCGGGCACCACGTCGCAGCCGTCGCTGTCGGCGATCGTGGCGGCCTTCGACCACTCCGAGACCCCGACCGGGCTTTCGTTGGACGCCGTGAACGAGCTGGAGCCGTACTGGGAGTCGGTGCGCAAGGTCTACGCGCCCTTCGAGGCGGGCCTGGCCTCCCCGACCGGCCGCGTGTACCACCACGAGATCCCCGGTGGCCAGCTGTCCAACCTGCGCACCCAGGCGATCGCGCTGGGGCTGGGCGACCGGTTCGAGGACATCGAGGCGATGTACGCCGCGGCCGACCGCATGCTGGGCCGACTGGTGAAGGTCACCCCCTCCTCCAAGGTGGTCGGCGACCTGGCCCTGCACCTGGTGGGCGCGGGCGTGGCCCCGGAGGACTTCGAGAAGGACCCGGACCGGTTCGACGTTCCCGACTCGGTGGTGGGCTTCCTGCGCGGTGAGCTCGGGGTCCCCCCGGGCGAGTGGCCCGAGCCGTTCCGCACCAAGGCGCTGCGCGGTCGCGGCGAGCCGCGCGAGGCCGTGGAGCTGACCTCGGTGGACCGTGCCGGTCTGGCCGAGGACCCGCGTCCCACCCTGAACCGGCTGCTGTTCGCCGGGCCCACGAAGGAGTTCGAGTCACACCGCGCCTCCTACGGCGACACCAGCGTGCTGAACAGCATGGACTTCTTCTACGGGTTGCGCGAGGGCGAGGAGCACGTGGTCGACCTGGAGCCGGGTGTGCGACTGCTCATCGGGCTCCAGGCGGTGAGCGAGCCGGACGAGCGTGGGATGCGCACCGTGATGACCACGCTCAACGACCAGTTGCGTCCACTGCACGTGCGGGATCGCGCCCTGGCCTCCAACGCCCCCGAGGCGGAGAAGGCCGACCGGGACGACCCCTCCCAGGTGGCGGCGCCGTTCGCGGGTGTGGTCACCCCGGTGGTGGCCAAGGGAGACGAGGTGGCGGCCGGTGACACCGTCGCCACCATCGAGGCGATGAAGATGGAGGCCTCGATCACCGCCTCGCGGGCCGGCGTGGTCGAGCGTGTCGCGGTCGAGGGTGTCCAGCGAGTGGAGGGCGGCGACCTGATCGTCCGCCTGGGCTGATCCCGAACCCCGAACCCCCGCACCGCAGGAGGCCCTGTGGTGCGGGGGTTCTCGGCGTTTCGGGGTTCCCGGGCGGGCTCGCTTGGGACAGACTGGTCGCGCCTCGTCCCCGCACCGGATCGGATTCCCATGAGCGGCAGCCCGGCCGTCCCCGACGGCGTCGACGTCTCCGTCCCGCACTCCGCCCGGGTGTGGAACCACTGGCTCGGCGGCAAGGACAACTACCCCGTCGACCGCGCCTTCGGCGACCAGATCGTGTCGCTCTACCCGCAGATCGCCGTCGACGCCCGCGCCGGCCGGGCCTTCCTCGTGCGTGCCATCACCCATCTGGCCGCACGAGAGGGAGTACGCGGGTTCCTGGACCTGGGTACGGGGTTGCCGACCCACCAGAACACACACGAGATCGCCCAGGCCGTCGCCCCCGAGTCCCGAGTGGTGTACGTGGACAACGACCCCATGGTGGTCGCCCACGCCCGCGCCCTCCTGACCGGATCCCGCGATGGGGCCACCGCGTTCGTCGACGCCGATCTGCGCGATCCGTCCTTGGTCCTGGCCAGGGCCGGGGAGGTGCTCGACCTCGACCGCCCGGTGGCGCTGTCGATCATCGGCGTCCTGGGACACGTGCCCACGATGGCGGAGGCCACCGACCTCGTTCGCGCCTACATGTCCGACCTGCCGTCGGGCGGCTTCCTGGTGGTGGGCGACAACGTCATGCCCGACGACCCGGTCGCCATCGAGGCCTTGGAACGGTGGAACGAGGGGGCGGCGTTGGCCTACCGCACCCACACCCTCGCCGAGTTCACCTCCTATTTCGACGGTTTGGAACTCCTGGAGCCCGGCGTGGTCCCCTCCACCCGGTGGCGCCCCGAGAACTCGAAGGTCGGGACGGTCCCGCGCACCGACATGTACGCGGGTGTGGCCCACAATCCCTGACTTCGTAGCATGGGGGAATCGCCGAGAACGCGGGTCCCTCCCGCGAAGACAAGGAGCTCCTGTGTCCGACGCCCCCGAACGCGCCCTGGTCGTGATGGCGCACCCCGACGACGCCGACTTCTCCTGTGCCGGCACCGTCGCCCTGTGGACCGAGGCCGGGACCGAGGTGGTCTACCTGATGGTCACCGACGGCGAGGCGGGCGGTGACGAACTCACCCTGGACAGTGCCGAGATCGGGGCGATGCGCCGGGGCGAGCAGCGCAGGGCCGCCGCGGAGGTGGGGGTGAAGGACGTGCGGTTCCTGGGCCACCCGGACGGGCGTGTGGTCGCCTCACTGGACCTGCGCCGCGACATCGCCCGGATCATCCGCCAGGTGCGCCCCCAGCGCATGGTCATCCCCGACCCCGAACGCGACTGGGACAGCATCGCCGCCAGTCACCCCGACCACATGGCCACCGGCGAGGCCGCGATCAACGCGGTCTTCCCCGACGCGCGCAACCCGCACGCGCACCGGGAGCTCCTGCACGTGGAGGGCCTGGCCCCCTGGACCGTGCCGGAGGTGTGGGTGACCGGTGGTCCGAGCCCCCACCACTACTCCGACATCACCCCGGTCTTCGAGCGCAAGCTGGCGGCGCTGGCCGCGCACGAGAGCCAGATCTCCGACATCGACGAACTCGCGCCGTTCCTGCGCACATGGATGGGTGAGAACGCCGTCAAGGGCGGCCTGCCGGAGGGGTCCTTGGCCGAGGTGTTCCGGATCGTGAAGACCGCCTGAGCGCCACGCCGGGGGTGGACAGGGGGACGTATCCTCGGGGCGTGACCGACACGCTCCACGCTCACGCCGCCGAGAAGGCCGCCGATCGGATCCGCGCGATCCTCGGTACGGGCCCGACGACCGTGTTGACCGGGGCCGGGGTCTCCACCGACTCCGGCATCCCCGACTACCGGGGGCCCGACTCGCCCCCGCGCAAACCCATGACCTACCAGGAGTTCGTGGGCGACGCCGCCTTTCGGCGCCACTACTGGGCGCGCAACCACGTCGGGTGGCGGCACGTGGAGCGGACCCGGCCCAACGACGGCCACCTGGCCTTGGCCGAGTTGGAGCGCGCCGGGGCGGTGCACGGGGTCATCACGCAGAACGTCGACACCCTGCACGACGCCGCCGGTAGCAGGCGCGTCATCGACCTGCACGGGCGCTTCGACCGGGTGGTCTGTCTGGCCTGCCGCGTGGTGAGCGACCGTGCGGAACTGGCGGTGCGGTTGACCGGGCTCAACCCGGGTTTCGTCGAGGAGGTCGCCGACGTGGAGGTTGCCCCCGACGCCGACGCGGTGTTGGCCCGCACCGAGCACTTCCGGGTGGCCGACTGCGCGGGCTGTGGCGGCACGCTCAAGCCCGACATCGTGTACTTCGGCGAGAACGTGCCCAAGCCCCGGGTACTGGAGGCCTACGCGATGGTCGAGGAGGCCGCGAGCCTGCTGGTGGTGGGTTCGTCGCTGACGGTCTTCTCCGGCCGCAGGTTCGTCAAGCGCGCCGTGGCCATGGGAAAGCCGGTGGTGATCCTCAACCGAGGCACGACCCGCTGCGACGACATGGCCACGTTGACCCTCGACCACGGATGCTCCCCGGTACTGCGTGCCCTGGCCGACACCCACCGCGTCTGACTTCGTACCGCCCGAGGGGTACGGTGACCGTCGAGGCCCTCCGCTCATCCCGTCTTCACACGTGTTGAGCGTGTGCGGTGCGCACCCACGGGGGATGCTCGGGGTGGATCCCCGCCTTTATCGGCTTTTCTCGGACCGGGTGGATGATCCCGGCCGACTTTGCACACGGAGGATCGCGTGCCGTTCTGTAACAGGAACATCCTCGTCTCGGGAAGCGGTGTCGCCGGTTCGGCGCTCGCTCTCTGGCTGGCCCGAAAGGGCTTCACTCCCACCATCGTCGATTCGGCCCCGGGCCCTCGCGCCGAGGGCGACCACGTCGAGGTATCCCGGCGCGGCATGGAACTCCTGGACCGCATGGGTCTGGGAGGAAGGGTCCGTGCCCTGGGCGCGAACCACACTCAGATCCGCAACCACATCAGCGGTCGTACCGCCCCCATCCTCCTTCCCTTCGACCCCGGATCCGTGATGGTCCGTCACGACCACCTGGTCCGGGTACTGCGGGAGGAGACCGACGGCCTCCCCGACGCCCGCGTCGAACGGATGGACGGCGACACCGTCACCGGCCTGACCCAGGACGAGAACGGGGTGGACGTCACCTTCGCCCGGGCCCAGGGCCGTCGCTTCGACCTGGTGGTGGGCGCCGACGGCCTGTACTCCCCGGTGCGACGACTGGCCTTCGAGGGGCCCGACGAGAACCACCTGCGCCGGTTGGAGGCCAACGTGGCCACCTTCGAGGCGCCCAACGTGCTGGGCACCCGGGACTCCCTGTCCTGGCACACCTGGCCGCACCGGGGTTGTGTGGCCGCCACCCTGCCCGACAACGAACGCCTGTACGTGGTGTTGATGATGCGCGACCGCTTCCCGGTGCGCCCGGGAAGCCTGGACCAGGGGTCCCTGCACCGCGTGGTGGAGGAGTACTTCGGCGCGGACGGGTGGTGCATGCCGCGCTTGTTGGAGGCCATGCGCGAGACCGAGGTGACGGTGGACTCCTCGACGCAGGTGCGCATGAACCTGTGGTCCAAGGGCCGAGTCGTCCTGGTCGGGGACGCCGCCTACTGTCCGGACCAGCTGAGCGGGCACGGCCCCGGGACCGCCCTGATCGGCGCCCTGGCCCTGGCCGGTGAGCTCGCCTACGGAGACGGCGACCACGATCGGGCGTACTTCTCCTATGAGGCGGCGGTGCGGCCCACGGTGCGGGAGGCCCAGGCGGTGGCGCCGCAGTCGGTGGAGACCGGCGCCCCGGAGGTCGAACCGTACGAGATGTGGATGCGCGAACGCGCCGAGGCCGCCCTGTCCCGTGGCGCCAGGCTCATGAACAAGTTGGGTTTCCAGCCCGCCAAGGACCCGGTGGGCGACGAGTTCGCCCTGGAACGCTACGCCACCATGTTCGAGGCGCGAGCCGCCTGATCCCCGCCGGGACGCCGCGACGGCCGCGGGGTCTCCTGGTCGGCCGTGTCGTTCGCCTTGGACGATGTGGACGATCCCGACCGGAACTCCGCGGCCACCGGATCCTGTCCTCGGACACCCACGCATGGTTTACGATAATGATTATCGTTTCCGTCGCTGGGAGGTTCCGCCCCATGTCCGACGTCTCCTCTCCCCTGCGCGTGGTCGTCGTCTCCGGTCTCCACCGCGCCGCCCGCCACCGTACGGTCGACGACCTCATCACCGCGGTCCCGGATTCACTGGCGGTCCACCACGACCTCGACGGCATCGCGGAGGGCACCGT
The DNA here is from genome assembly GCF_040635885.1 of Nocardiopsis sp. NPDC006832. Taxonomy (NCBI): domain Bacteria; kingdom Bacillati; phylum Actinomycetota; class Actinomycetes; order Streptosporangiales; family Nocardiopsidaceae; genus Nocardiopsis; species Nocardiopsis sp. NPDC006832. The sequence continues at coordinate 7,418 of NZ_JBEYLC010000053.1, forward strand.
GTACCGCGTGCTGCGCGACCGATGGGGGCCGGTGGGTCACGACCGCGTCGAACTCGACCACCTGTGCGCCTCCTGCACCCTGCGTCGGGACCTCGTCCCCACACTGGAGGAACTGGCCGAGCGCGGCGAGCACACGATGGTCGTCGTGGAGACCTTCGACGGGATCGAACCCCGTGGGGTCTGCGAGGTCCTGGCCGACCACCCGAGGCTGCTCCTGGCCGCCGTGGTGACCGCGGTCGACTCCGACCGGCTGCTCCCCGACCTGTCCGGCCACGACGACCTCGCCGACCGCTCCCTGGGGATCGCCGTGGAGGATCAGCGCGCGGTCGCCGAGGTCCTGTCCCACCAGGTCGAATACCCGACCGTGCTGGTGTTGCACGGCGCCCGCCACCGCGACGAGGCACGCGCGCTGCTCGAACATCTGAACCCGGCCGCCGTGGTGGTGCCGCCCGGCGGTGGTCTGGTCGCCCTCACCGGGGGACGCTTCGACCCGGACCGCGCGCGCAACCGGCTCGACCCCGTCTGGGCCCAGTACACGGGTCGGTCCGACGAACGGGTCTCCACCGTGGTGTGGACCCGCAAACGCCCCCTGCACCCGGGCCGCCTGCGCGAGGCGATGGAGCGCATCGTCTCCTTCGGGCTGCGCGGCCGTGGACGGGTGTGGTTGGCCGGCCGCACCGACACCCTCCTGGTGTGGAACGCCTACAACGACGCCCTGCTGTTGGAGAGCGGCGGCCCCTGGCTGCACGCCCTGCCCGAGGCGGCGTTGGACCTGGTCGGCGAGACCCGCCGTGCCTCGGCCCTCCTGGACTGGGACCCGGTGGTGGGCGACCGTCGCCAGCACCTGGCGTTCACCGGGGTGGACCTGGACGCCGAACGCCTGGTGGAACTGCTCGACTCCTGCCTGGTCACCGAGGAGGAGACGGGTCGGACGCCGGCCGATGACCCCTTCGCCGACGCGCTCTGACCCGCTCAGGCGTCCTTGGGCGGCGCGGTGCTGTGGCGTTCCACCAGGCGGGTGGCGAGCTCCACCCGGGTGGTCTCGGGGACGTCGCCGCCGACCAGGTCGATGAGCATGCGGGTGGCCATCTGCGCCATGTCCCGCAGCGGTTGCCGGACCGTGGTCAGCGGCGGGATCGCCCAACGCGCCTCGGGCAGGTCGTCGAAGCCCACCACGGAGACGTCGTCGGGCACCTTCAGGCCACGTTCGTGCAGGGCCTCGTAGGCGCCCCGGGCCATCTGGTCGGAACCGGCGAAGATCGCGGTGGGCGGCTCGGGCAGTTCGAACAGCGCCTCGGTGAGCTCCTTGCCGGTGCCGGCCATGAAGTCGCCGTGGGTGACGTAGCCGTCCAGGACGGGCAGGCCCGCGTTGCGCATGGCGCTGCGGTACCCGTCCACGCGCCCCCGGCTGCACATCACGTGTGCGGGGCCCGCGATGGTGGCGATCCGCCGGTGGCCCTGCGCGATCAGGTGCTCGGTGGCGGTGAGCCCGCCGTCCCAGTTCGCGGCGCCCACGGCCGGGACGCCGCGTGCGGGGTCCCCTATCGGGTCGACGATCACCACGGGGATGCCCAGGGCGTCGAGCTGCGCCTGTTGCTGCGTGGAGAGTTCGGACAGCACCAGGACCACGCCGTCGGAGTGACGGGCCTGGATGTTGTCCAGCCACTTGCGGCCCGGACGGCTGCGTTTGCGGTCGTGCACCGCCGAGACGACGATGCCGAACCCGGCTTCGTGGGTGACCTCCTCGACGCCGGTGAGGATCTCCATCGCCCAGGGGCTGCCCAGGTCGAGGAAGACCAGGTCGATGAGGCCGACCGTCCGCCTGCCCCGATGCCTGCGCGGCTGGTAGCGGTGTTGTTCGAGCAATCGTTCCACCTGACGTCGGGTGTCGGCCGCGACGTCTATGTGTCCGTTGATCACCTTGGAGACGGTGGAGACGGAGACCCCCGCCTCCCCCGCGATCTCGGCCAGGGTGGGTCGTCTCTTCGCCATATGCCTCCTCAACGTCGGGGATCGAGGTCCCGTGGTCCGCTCAGCGGATTGTAGCCCGAAACATTTCGCCACCCCACACCGTAACCTCCTCGAAACCCGTGCTCCCCTTGACGTCTCTTGGTGGACGACTTAGCGTCAAGCATCCCGAAAGCTATCGGAAACATTTCGGAAGCTTTCGGTCGCCCCCCATGTTCGACCAGAGAACGGTGTCCACGCCATGAGTCGCACTCACCGGATAAGCGTGATCGGAAGTACCGCCCTGGCCCTCACCCTGGTGGCCACGGCCTGTGGATCCTCCGGACCCGGAATGTCGGAGGACGCCCTCCAGGTCTGGGCGTTGGAGGAGGCGGCCGTCAACGACGTCCTCCAGGCCTCCATGGATTCCTACAACGAGGGCGCCGAGATCGACTCCGAGCTCGTCACCTTCGTCAACGACGCCTACAAACAGCGCCTCCAGGTCGCCCTCGGCTCCCCCAACGCCCCCGACGTCTTCTTCAACTGGGGCGGCGGCAACCTCAGCGAGTACGTCGACCAGGGCCAGGTGTTCAACATGACCACCGCCCTGGACGAGAACCCCGAGTTCCGGGACTCGTTCCTGCCCAGCGTCCTGGACGTCGCCCGGATCGAGGACGGCTACTACGGGGTGCCGATGCTCGGCATGCAGCCGGTGGTGCTCTTCACCAACAACGCCGTCCTCGAAGAATCCGGGTTGGAGGCCCCGCAGACCTACGACGAGCTGCTGGAGGCCATCGAGGTCCTCAAGCAGGACGAGGTCACCCCGATCGTCCTGCCCGGTGCCCAGGGTTGGACCCAACTGATGTGGCTGTCCTACCTGGTGGAGCGGATCGGCGGCCCCGACGTCTTCCAGGCCGTGGTCGACGGCGAAGAGGGCGCCTGGGAACACCCCGCCATGATCGAGGCCATGGAGAAGTGCCAGGAACTCGTCGAACTGGGCGCGTTCGGCCCCAACTTCGCCTCCATCGACTACGACGGCGGCGGCGCCTCGGCGATGCTCGCCAACGGTGACGCCGCGATGTTCCTGATGGGCAGCTGGGACCTGTCCCAGCAGCAGGAGAACCACCCCGACTTCGCCTCCGGCGGCGACCTCGGCTATGTCCCCTTCCCCACGGTGGAGGGCGGCGAGGGCGAGGAGGGCGCCGTCGTCGGCAACCCCAGCAACTACTTCTCCATCAACAACGACAGCCTCAACCCCGACGCGGCCGTCGACTTCCTGGTGGAGACCGTCACCTCCGACGAGTACGTGACCGGTCTGATCGACGCCGGCCAGGTGCCCGCCGTCGAGGGCATCGAGGACCAGCTCGCCGGCAGCGACTACGCGGACTTCGCGGTCTTCACCCACGGCATGGTCTCCGAAGCCCCCAGCTTCACCCAGTCCTGGGACCAGGCCATCCCGCCGGCCGCCGCCGAGGCCCTGCTGACCAACCTGCAGCTGCTCTTCCTGAGCGAGACCACTCCGGAAGACTTCGCCGAGGACATGGAGTCCTTCCTGTGAGGTCCACCCACACCACGGAGCGGCCCGGGTTCGTCTGGGTCGCTCCGGCCCTGCTGTTCTTCGGCCTGTTCGGACTGGGCCCGGTTTTGATCGTCCTGTACCTGAGCCTGACCGACTGGAGCGGGCTCGGCACCCCCGCGTGGGTGGGTCTGGACAACTGGGTCCGTCTGGGCGAGGACGAACAGGTGCGATCCAGCCTGGGCATCACACTGTTCCTGACCGTGCTGTGCTGGGCCACCCAGACACCGATGGCGTTGGCCTTCGGATCGTGGGCGGCCGGCACCCAGAAGTCCCGGGCCGTGGTGAGCTCGATCTTCTTCCTGCCCTTGCTACTGTCCACCGCGGCCATCGCCCTGCTCTGGAAGGCCATCCTCGAACCCCACTACGGGTTGCCCGGCCAGATCGGACCGCTGTTCGGGTTCAACGGCAACATCCTGGGCGACTCGACCCTGGCGCTGTACGCGATCGCGTTCATCGTGCTGTGGCAGTTCCTGCCGTTCCACATGCTGCTGTACCAGGCAGCGGCCCGTCAGGTGCCCCGGTCGCTCTACGAAGCGGCGGAACTGGACGGGGCCTCCCCGTTCCAACGGTTCCTGAGGATCACCGTCCCGCAACTGCGCCACACCATCATCGCCTCGTCGGTGCTGATGATCGTGGGGTCGATGACCTACTTCGAGACGGTCCTTCTGCTGACCAACGGCGGCCCGGGCAACGCCACCCGGATCCTGCCCCTGTACATGTACTCCCAGGGCTTCGTCTCCTTCGAGATGGGCTACGCGAGCGCGATCGCGGTCGTGCTGGTCGTCCTGGGAACCGGGATGTCGCTGCTGGTCGTGCGCGTGACCGGATACTCCCGCATGACCAGCCAGAGGGAGGGCATCTGACATGGCCCCGAACGTGAAGGACAGGCCGGTTCCCCGGCGGCGTCGTCGATCCGGCGGACGCCCCTCCTACTGGTCCGGGCTCGGCGCCGCCTTCTGGCTCGTCATCGTCGCCATCCCGCTGTACTTCCTCATCGCCACCAGCCTGCGCGGCTCCGGCGACTACATGTCGGAGGGGCCGCTGGCCATCCCCGACAGCCTCACCTTCGACAACTACCTCCACGTGTTCGAAGTGGGGTTCCTGAGGTTCCTGGGAAACAGCCTCGTCGTGGCACTCGGCGCGGTCGGCCTGGTGCTGCTCGTGGCGGTCCCGGCGGCGTTCGGCATCGTGCGCAGTCGCAGCCGCGTCGTGGCCACGACCTTCTCGCTGTTCCTGCTGGGGTTGGCGGTGCCCGCCCAGGCGGTGATCATCCCGGTGTACCTGCTCATCACCAGGATGAACCTGTACGACACCCTCATCGCCGTCATCCTGCCCACGGCGGCCTTCAGCCTGCCGATCTCCATCCTGGTGCTCACCAGTTCGCTGCGCGACGTGCCCGGGTCGTTGTACGAGGCGATGGCGTTGGACGGGGCGACCAACCGTCAGGTCTTCCTGCGTCTGGTGCTGCCGCTGTCGCGGCCGGGCGTGATGACGGTGGCGATCTTCGTGGGCCTCAACGCCTGGAACAACTTCATCTTCCCGCTGGTGCTGACCCAGTCCGAGTCCACGCGGGTCCTACCGCTGGGGTTGTGGGCGTTCCAGACCCAGTACGGAACCGACGTCCCCGGGCTGATGGCGGCCGTGGTGCTGTCGTCCCTGCCCATCCTCGCCCTGTACCTGTTCGGCCGCAGACAGTTGCTCGGTGGGTTGGCCGCCGGGTTCGGAAAGTAGTCCGAGGGGGCGCACCGAACACGGGACTCGGAGGCGCCCCCTCTCCGCATCACAGGTCGTCGTAGAAACCACCTCGAGGCGCGACCTTCAGCAACAAGACCACGAGCACATCATCGTCGATCTCGTAACGGATACGATAACCACCAACTCGAATCCGCCACATGTCGGTCTGTCCCTTGATCTGGACACGACCTTCTGGCCGAGGGTTTTCAGCCAGAGCTTCGATCGCTCGGCGCACACGCTTACGAACCGATCCATCAAGGTTCTTGATGCCTTTACGGGCTGCGTGGGTGTATCGCAGTTCGTACCGGCTCACTCCTCGTCTCCCCACACTTCGTCGTGGTCGAAGACTTCTTCTCTGCCGGCTCTCACATCTTCTGAGATCCGCACTGCTTCAGCGTCGTCATGTTCTTCGAGAAGCCGCTCATAGTGCTCGACCCAACTCGCAGGCACGAGCACGTATCCGGTGAGATCCCGACCCACCCCAGGAGTGCCCTCAGGGTCCACTGGCATCGCGGTCATGGCGTTCCCTCCACATCTGGATGGCGACTGCGAAGGACCCATGTGCGGAACAGGCATTCGACCTCGATGTCGTTGAACCATCTGTGCATGGGCCATCCCCACGTGCGCGGGGAACACTGCATATCATGTCCATCCTAGGCAACTTCGAGGCTCAGTCCCCCCGGTTTCGAACCCTGGTTCGCGGTATCGGGGCGGGGAAAATCGATTGATACTCCGTTCGGGGCCGCCGTAGGCTCCACTTCGCCGAGCTTCCGCCCCCTCACCCCAAGGTCGGTGTCCCAGGGTGTCGACCCCTGCCAAGAACCTGCTCTTCTTCGCCACACTGTGGCGATCGCATCGTCGGCTCACCGTGACGTGGTGGGCGCTGATCCTGGTCCAGGGGATCCTTCCCGCCGTGTTCGTCGTGGCGGTCGGCATGCTGGTCGGCGCGGTCGCCGGTGACGAATCGCTGCGTACGCCGTTGATCCTGATCGGTGTCGTCTTCGTCCTGATGCAGGTCATGACGCCCCTGCACACCCAGGTCGGCTCCCTGCTGGGCGAACAGGTCTCCGACCGCCTGCACGACCGGCTCCTGGCCGCCGCGAACGCCCCCGACGGTGTCGAGCACCTGGAGGACCGCGCGCACATGGACGAGTTGACCGCCGCGCGGGACTTCGACCTCGGTATGACCGGTCCACCCTTGCACCTGTCCATGGGCATCATCGCGGGCGGGCTGGTCGAGGCCGTGGCGGGCCTGGCCCAGGCGGTCGTCCTGGCCGGCTACGCCTGGTGGGCCCCCTTCCTGGTCGGCGGGGCCTGGCTCTCCACCCATTGGCTGTTGCGCGAGAGCTCACAGTGGGACCGCGATACCGGCGAGGTCCTGGACGCCCAACGCCGAGCCGAGTACTCCTACCGGTTGGCGGTGGACTCCCCCGCCGCCAAGGAGATCCGGCTCTTCGGCCTGGCGAGCCGGCTGACGGAGCGCTTCGCCGCGGACCGGCGCGACCTCGTCGAGCTGCGCTGGCACGCCACCCGGCTACGACGCAAACCGATGCGCTGGGCGGTGGCGGTACTCGTGGTCTCGGGAGGGCTGTTCTTCTGGTCCCTGGGCCGCGACGCCGCGTCGGGCGCCATCGACCCGGGGCAGGTGAGCACCTTCGCCTACGCCGCCGTCGGCGCGAGCGCGCTGGCCTTCGGCGGCCTGAACTGGGCCCTGTCCCTGGCCACCGACGCCGTGGCGTCGGTGCTTCGTGTGGAGCGGACGATGTCGACCACGGCCGCGGCACATTCGGTGGTCTCCGGGCGAGAACCGGCGGAGGGCACGCCCACCTCCGAGATCCGGTTCCGTGACGTGGGGTTCTCCTACCCCGGCGGGTCGGCGCCGGTCCTGGACGGTCTCGACCTCACCGTCGAGGCCGGAAGTTCGCTGGCCGTGGTCGGCGTCAACGGGGCGGGCAAGTCCACCCTGGTCAAGCTGTTGTGCCGGCTCTACGACCCGGTCTCGGGAACGATCGAGGTGGACGGCACGGACCTGAGGGACCTGGACCTGGAATCGTGGCGCCGCCGCGTCAGCGCGATCTTCCAGGACTTCATCCGCTACGAACTGCCGCTCAAGGACAACGTCGCCCCGCTGGGCGCCTCCCCCGAGGAGGTCCAGGAAGCGTTGACGATCGCCGGCGCCACGGACCTGCGCGACGTGGAGACCGTGCTCTCCCCCGGGTACTCGAAGGGCACCGACCTGTCCGGTGGACAGTGGCAGCGGGTCGCCCTCGCCCGTGTGCTGTGCGCGGTGCACCAGGGCGCGGGCGTGGTCGTCCTGGACGAACCCACCGCCCAACTGGACGTGCGCGGGGAGGCCGAGGTCTTCGACCGGGTCCTGGCGGCCACCCGGGGGTGCACGACCATCCTCATCTCCCACCGCTTCTCCACGGTCCGAAGGGCCGACCGGATCTGCGTGGTGGACGAGGGCAGGGTGGTGGAGCTCGGAAGCCACGACGAACTCATGGCGCTGAAGGGCACCTACGCGCGGCTCTTCCGTCTCCAGGCCGCGCGATTCAACGAGGAACAGGACGGAGCCGACCGTGTCGAGTGAGGACCACCCGCTGCCCTCGTCCTGGCGGGCGCTGGCCCGAACGCTGCGCCTGGGTTGGGCGGCCTCCCCCGGGCTCATCGCCGTCGCGTTCGTCACGACCGTCGGCGCGGCCCTGCCCGACGTCCTGATCGCCATCGCCCTGGCCTGGCTCATCGACGCGGTGATCTCCGGTGCGGGGAGCCACATGGTCGTGGCCGCGGTGGCCTTGGGCGCGCTGGCCGCGTTGAGCTGGCTGCTGCGCGTGGTGAGCGAGCGGGCCGACCGCCGCTTCGCCGACCGCGCCGCCGTGTTCATGGAAGCGCACGTGGTCCGGTTGCAGGGCGGCATCCCCTCCCTGGAACACCACGAACGCCCCACCTACGTCGACCGCGCCCAACTCCTGCGCGACCACGCGGACACGCTCAGCGAGGTCTACCAGTACCTGTTCAAGGCGGTGGGCGCCATCCTGCGCCTGGCCCTGACCACGGCGTTGCTGATGACCATCCATCCCCTGCTCGGTCTGCTGTGCCTGTTCGCCGTGCCCACCAGCCTGGTCTCCCACTGGCGCGGAGGGGCGGAGCACGCCTTGGAGGAAAGGGTCGGCCACCACGAGCGTTTGGCGCGGCACTTCTTCCTACTCGGCACGAAGGCCTCACCCGGGCGCGAACTCCGTGTCGGTCGAGCACGGGAGCGGGTTCGGGAAGGTCGTCACCGGGCCTGGGAGGCGCGCCATCGGATCATGGCGCGGGCCCGGTGGGTCACCGCCGCGTGGCAGGCGGCGGCGCTGACGGTCTTCGCCGGCGCGTTCGTGTGCGCGCTGGTCTGGGTGTCCCTGGGTACCGGTTCGGCGGCCCAGGTGGTCCTGCTGCTCACCGCCGGGAGCCGACTGGCCCAGTACATCGGCCACATCCTGGGCCAGGTCCACTTCCTGCGCACCATCTGGTTGGAAGGGGGCCGCCGCCTGCTGTGGCTGGAGGAACTGGCCTCGGCCGCCGAGCGACGGGGCGTCGTGTCCGCGCCGGAGCGGGTGGGCGGCGGGATCACCCTGGACCGGGTGTCGTTCCGCTATCCGGGGACGGACCGACCCGTCCTGGAGGAGGTCTCGCTGCACTTGCCGGCGGGCGCGGTGGTGGCCGTGGTCGGCGAGAACGGGGCGGGCAAGTCCACGCTGGTCAAGCTACTGGCCAAGATGTACGAACCCGACTCCGGGCGGATCCTCGTCGACGGGCAAGACCTGGCCGGCATGGCGGCCGACACATGGCGCGAGCGGCTGTCGGGCGCCTTCCAGGACTTCGCCCGCTTCGAGTACCCGCTGCGTCTTTCCATCGGCCTCGGCGACCTGCCCCGGGCCGAGGAGGAGGACGCGGTCGAGCGGGCCGTCGAGCGCGCGGACGCGGGTGCCCTCGTCGAGCGGCTCCCCCGAGGACTGAGTACACAGCTGGGCAACACGTGGGCCCAAGGGGTGGAGCTGTCCGAGGGCCAGTGGCAAAAGGTCGCGCTCGCCCGCGGCTACATGCGCGACCACCCCCTGCTGCTGCTCCTGGACGAACCCGCGTCCGCGTTGGACGCCGAGACCGAGCACCTGTTGTTCGAGCGGTACGCGGAACGCGCCCGCGCCCTCCGCGGCCGGGACCATCTCACGCTTTTGGTCTCCCACCGGTTCTCGACCGTGCGCATGGCCGACCTCATCGTCGTCCTGGACGGGGCACGGGTGATCGAGCGGGGAACCCACGACGACCTCATGGAACTCGATGGGCGCTACGCCGAGCTGTACGGAATCCAGGCACGCGCCTATCGCGTCCGGAGCACGGGCGAGAACCGGTCCTCGTCGTGAGCGCGGGGGCCTTCGGGCACTGAGTCGACGAACGCTCAGACGCCGAGGGCCAGGCGGACGCCCAGGGCGAGCATGAGGACGGCGATGATCCCGTCCAGCGCCCGCCAGGCGCCGGGGCGCGCGAAGAAGGGACGCAGCAGCCGGGCCCCGAACCCCAAGGCGAAGAACCACACGAAGCTGCCGGTCAACGCCCCGGCCGACCACCACCAGCGGGCGTCGCCGACCTGCTGGTTGGCGAGCGAGCCCAGGAAGACCACGGTGTCCAGGTACACATGGGGGTTGAGCCAGGTCAGGGCCAGCGCGGTGAGGACGGCGGCACTCGACGCAGAGCGCGTACGGGTGCCGGTTCGCAGTGTGGTCACCGCGCCGCCGTCCCGCACGGGTTCGGGCTCCGGCCCCGCCGGAACCAGCGTCTGCGCCGCTCCCGGTTTCAGTGCCCGGTGCGCGGCGAGCAACCCGTACACGATGAGGAAGCCCGCGCCGAGGATCCGGATCACCACGAGCGCGGCGGGCATGGCCTGGACCAGGCCGCCGATGCCGACCACACCGGCGGCGATGAGGATCGCGTCGGAGAACGCGCAGACCAGGACCACCGCCAGAACCGTGCGGGGGTTTCCGTCGATGCCCAGGCGCAGGAGGTAGGCGTTCTGCGCGCCGATCGCGACGATGAGGGCGAGCCCGGTGCCCAGGCCGAGAAGTGCGGGAAGGAGCGTTTCGTTCACGTCCGGTAGCCTCCCCCGACCACGGGTCCGCAGTAAAGCTAAAGTTTCTTAGAAGGCTTAAGGGACGCTTAGGAGAGGCCGCGGATGCCGTTCCAGTTCGACCATCTGAGCACGCTGACCGCGCTGATCGACGAGGGCACCTTCGAGGCCGCCTCCGAACGGCTGCACGTGACCTCGTCCGCGGTGTCGCAGCGGATCCGGGCGATGGAACAGAGCGCCGGCAAGGTACTGGTGAGGCGGACCAACCCGGTCACCCCGACCGAGGCCGGCGACGCGGTGCTGCGCTACGCGCGTCAGGTGTTGCTGCTGGACCGGGAGGTGCTGTCCGAACTGCGCCAGGGCGGAGAGGAGCGGCGCGACCACGTGCCGCTCGCGGTCAACGCCGACAGCCTGTCCACCTGGTTCCTCGAAGCCCTCGCCGAACTGCCGGCCGAACTCGGCGCGGTGTTCGAGATCCACCGCGAGGACGAGGAGCACACCACGAGCCTGTTGCGTTCGGGTTCGGTGATGGCCGCGGTGACCTCCACCCCCGAGGCGGTGCAGGGATGTTCGGTCCGGGGTCTGGGCGTGATGCGCTACCAGGCGGTGTGCCACCCGGAGTTCGCCCAACGCCACGGGCTGCGCGGGGTCGAAGGGCTCAACGCGGCGCCGGTGGTGAACTTCGACCGCAAGGACGAACTCCAGGACCGTTTCCTACGGGACCTGACCGGTGAGGGCTCGACGGGGCCGCGCCACTACATCCCGGCCTCGGAGGACTTCGCCCGCACGGTGCTGCTGGGCCTGGGTTGGGGCGCCGTCCCCGAACAGCAGTGCCGGGCGCACCTGGAGAGCGGGCGGCTGGTGGCCTTGGCCCCGGAACACCCGGTGGAGGTGCGACTGTTCTGGCAGCGCTGGAACCTGCGCTCGCCCCTGCTCGACCGGATCACCGAATGCGTGCGCGCCGAAGCCGCCCTCCACCTCCACCCCATGTGACGTCGGTGGCACCGACCCGGTCAGGGTTTGCCGGCGGTGCTCTCCCTGGTGATCAACGCGAAGCCCGGCTGGAGCCGCCTCGGTTCGATGGCGTTGCCGGTGCCGGCGGCGAGGCGTTCCAGTAGGGCGTCGGTGGCCGCGCGGGCGATGCCGCGCTTGTGGGGGGCGACGGTGGTGAGGGTGGTGGCGCAGTAGCGCCCGTCCTCGATGTCGTCGAAGCCCACCACGGCGACGTCCTCGGGGACGCGCAGGCCACGGGTACCGAGGGTGCGCATGGCGCCTATGGCGATGAGGTCGTTGTAGCAGAACACCGCGTCCGGGCGGACCCCTGAGTCCAGGAGGCGGGCCATGGCCTGGGCACCGTCCTCGCGGGTGTAGCCGTCGGTGACCGCGATGAACTCCTCGCCGGTGGGGCGCCCGGTCTCGGACATGACCTCGCGCCATCCCTGGAGTCGCAGGTGGGCGGTCTGGCGGGCACGGCCGTGGCGTGCCCCGAGGAAGGCGATTCGGCGGCGGCCGAGCTCGACCAGGTGGGCGGCGGCGGTGCGGGCGGCCGCGACGTTGTCTATGGCGATGTGGTCGTAGGGGGCGTCGTACTGGCGTTCACCGAGCAGGACCAGGGGCGCGTCGCTGTCGCGGGCGAGCAGGTCCTCGTTCTCCAGTTCGATGGGGCTGAGGATCAGTCCGTCGATGACCCTGGCGCGGAACCCCTGGGCGAACAGGACCTCTTGGTCGCGACGGCCGCCGGTGTGATCGAGCAGAACGATGTACTCAAGGCCGCCCGCGTACTCGATGACGGCGTCGGCGAGTTCGGCGAAGTAGGGGTTGCCGAGCTCGGGCAGGGCGAGGGCGATCATCCCGGTCCGCCCCTTGCGCAGGTGGCGCGCGGTGAGGTTGGGCCGGTATCCGAGCTCGTCGATGACCCGCTGGACGCGCTGGCGGGTCTGGGGTGTGACGTGCCGGTAGCCGTTGACCACGTTGGACACCGTCTTGATCGACACCCCCGCCCGCTGTGCGACGTCCTTCAGGCTGATACCCACGCGCTCCTCCTCCGCCGGACGGGGCGCCCGGGATCGGTGACCTTTGTTCGGTGTCCTTTCCATCGTTATACAACACGGGCGCCGGCCCTGCCCAGCCGTGCCGGGGAGCCCGATTCCGCTGTCACATCGGTGTTCCACGAGTTTCGATTAAGGGTCTGGACAGAGCCCTCGGTTCGTGTTCTCATCATCGCCAAGTCAGGTTTCCCACGTTGTAAATGCGCGGACCACTCACGGCCCGCACCTCGACACGGAGAACCCACATGCGACAACCCCCCGTCAGCACCCCCATCCCCGGCCGACGTCCATGGGTCCGAGCGACCGCCCCCGTTCTGGCCGCGATCCTGACCCTCTCCGCGCTGTCGGCCTCCCCCGCCGGCGCGCGACCCGAACTCCCTTTGACGACCCCCTGGACCGACGAGGTCTCCCCCGACAACGCCCTTCCGGACTACCCGCGCCCGCAGATGGTCCGCGAGGACTGGGAGAACCTCAACGGAACCTGGCAGTGGGCGCCCGCGGAGGAGGGCGAGGAGCCCCCGTTCGACACCGACCTGGACGGCGAGATCCTCGTCCCCTACCCGATCGAGTCCGCGCTGTCGGGCGTACAGGAACACCACGACCGGGTCTGGTACCGGCGCAGCGTGGAGGTCCCCGACTCCTGGGACGGCGACCGGGTCCTGCTGAACTTCGGCGCCGTGGACTGGGACTCTCGGGTGTGGGTCAACGGCACCTCCGTGGGCTCGCACACCGGCGGCTACGACAAGTTCTCCTTCGACGTCACCGACGCCCTCCGAGAGGGCGAGAACGAGATCATCGTCGGGGTGTACGACCCCGGCGACGCGGGTGAACAGCCGGTGGGCAAGCAGCGCCTGGAGCCCGGCGGTATCTGGTACACCACCCACACCGGTATCTGGCAGACCGTGTGGATGGAGCCGGTCCCCGAAACCCACGTCACCCGGTTGGACATCACCCCGGACGTGCCCGGCGAACGACTGGACGTGGTCGTGAACGCGGCCGGCTCCGACGACTCCACCGCCACGGTGACGGTCCGCGACGCCGAGGGCGCGGAGGTCGGCTCGGCCACCGGCGCGACGAACTCCGCGATCACCGTGGACGTCCCCGACCCGCACCTGTGGAGCCCGGACGACCCCTACCTGTACGACGTCGACGTCACACTGGACTCGGGCGACGGGGTCGCCGGCTACACGGGTATGCGTTCGATCGAGGTGGGACGGGTCGACGGGGTGACCCGCCCCCTCCTCAACGGCGAGTACGTCTTCCAGGTCGGCACCCTGGACCAGGGTTACTGGCCCGACGGCATCTCCACCGCGCCCACCGACGAGGCCCTGCGCTTCGACATCGAGTCGCACAAGGACCTGGGCTTCAACACCATCCGCAAGCACGTGAAGGTGGAACCGGACCGCTGGTATTACTGGGCCGACCGGCTCGGTGTGATGGTCATGCAGGACATGCCGTCGATGTCCGGCGACCCCGGCCAGGAGGGGCGTGAGCAGTTCGAGACCGAGTTGCGCGCCCTGGTGGACGAACACCGTTCCTTCCCGTCGATCGTCAACTGGATCGTGTTCAACGAGGCCTGGGGCCAGTACGACGAGGACGCCCGGATCACCCAGGACGTCAAGGACTCCGACCCCTCCCGCCTGGTCACCGGCGCCTCGGGCTGGCACGACACCGGCAACGGCGACATCGTCGACTCCCACATCTACGTCGGCCCCGGCGACCCCGCCCCGGCCGAGGAGGACCGCGTCTCGGTGCTGGGCGAGTTCGGCGGCTACAACCTGCCCGTCGAAGGCCACGAGTGGAGCCCGGGCGACGGGTTCGGCTACGAGGACATCACCGACGGGGAGTCGCTGGCCACCCGATACTCCGGTCTGATGGCGGGCGTGCAGCGCCTGGAACGCACGCACGGGCTGTCGGCGGCGATCTACACCGAGATCACCGACGTGGAGACCGAACTCAACGGGTTCTGGACCTACGACCGAAGGGTGCTGAAGGTCGACCCGGAGGTCATCGCCACCGCGCACGAGCGACTGCTGTCCGGTGAACCGGTCGGCGGGGTCGTCGACGTGCCGTTGGAGGAGAACCTGTCACTGCGGGTCACCACACCCGACCACCGGGACCGCTACCTGGCCCACTCCGAGGGGCTGGGCGTGACCACCCCGGTCGACGGCTCCAGCTCCGAGGAGACCCGCGCCGACGCCACCTGGCGTTTCGTGCCGGGCCTCGCCGACGACACCTGCGTGTCCGTGGAGTCGGTGAACTTCCCGGGCGAGTACCTGCGGCACAAGGAGTCGCGGGTGCACCGAGATCCCTCCGACGACAGCACGTTGTTCGCCCAGGACGCCACCTGGTGCGCGGTCCCCGGTCTCGGCGGCGAGGGCGTCTCCCTGCGCTCCTACAACTTCCCCGACCGGTATCTGCGCCACTACGAGTCCGAGCTGTGGCTGTCCGGGGCCGGCGGCGCCGGGGAGGACCGCGACACCTCCGAGAACTACGACCACGACGTGACCTGGTCCGTCGAAGACCCCTGGACCCCCTGATCCGACGCACCGGCGGAGAACGACCATGAACGAACAGCACCCCATCCCCCCTCGCGGCCCACGCCGCGCCCTGCTCACCACCGCGGCCGTGTGCGCCGCCCTGACCCTGGCCGCCACCGGCTGCGCCCGGGGAGAGGACGACACCGCCCCATCGGCGGCGGACGAGGGCGGCGGCGAGGGCCAGGCCCAGGTCCTGGACGAGGCCGCCAGTGGCGACGAGACCTGTAGCGCCGCCGATCACGGCATCGAGGCGTTCGACCTGACCGACAAGACGGTCGGGTTCTCCCAGTCCGAGGCCGAGTCCAACCCGTTCCGGATCACCGAGACGCAGTCGATCAAAGACGAGGCCGAGGAGCGCGGCGTCGACCTCATCACCTCCAACGCCCAGTCGGACTTCGCCCAGCAGATCAGCGACGTGCAGGACCTGATGTCGCAGGACGCGGAGGTGCTCATCATCGCCCCGCTCAACTCCGACGGGTGGAAGCCGGTCCTGGACGCGGCCGAGTCCGCCTCGGTCCCGATCATCACCATCGACCGGCCCATCAACGGCACCGCCTGCGCCGACTTCGTCACCTTCATCGGCTCGGACTTCGTGGAGCAGGGCCGACGGGCCGCCGACCAGATGATCGACACGCTCGGTGGGGAGGGCGAGGTCGCCATCCTGTTGGGCGCGCCCGGCAACAACGTCACCACGGACCGCACCGACGGGTTCGTGGAGCGGTTGGAGGCCGAGGCGCCCGACATCGAGATCGTGTTCGAGCAGTCCGGCGACTTCACCCGTGAGGGCGGCCAGTCGGTGACCGAGCAGCTCATCCAGACCGAGCCGGACATCGACGGGATCTACGCGCAGAACGACGAGATGGGCATCGGTGCCGTGACCGCGCTCAACGGCGCGGGCAAGGCACCGGGTGACGTCGCGATCGTCACCGTGGACGGCACGGAGGCGGCGGTGGAGCACATCGTCGACGGGTGGATCTCCGCGGTGATCGAGTCGAACCCGCGGTTCGGTCCACTGGCGTTCGAGGCCGCCGAGGCGTTCGGCGCCGGTGAGGAGGTCGGGACGAACCTCATCATCACCGACCGCGAGTACAACGCCGCCAACGCCGAGGAGGAACTCGGCAATGCGTACTAGTCCGGTCCTGGACACCCGCGGGCTGACCAAACGGTTCCCGGGTGTCCTGGCCCTGGACGGGGTGGACCTCACCCTGCGGCCCGGTGAGGTCCACGCGCTGGTCGGTGAGAACGGCGCCGGCAAGTCCACCCTGATCAAGGTGCTGACGGGCGTGTACCGTCCCGACGGCGGGGAGATGTGGCACCACGGCGAACCCGCCCGCTTCACGACCCCTCTGCACGCGCAGCGCGCCGGGATCGCCACCATCTACCAGGAGGTCGACCTCCTGCCGTTGCTGAGCGTGGCCCGCAACCTGTATCTGGG
The DNA here is from genome assembly GCF_040635885.1 of Nocardiopsis sp. NPDC006832. NCBI lineage: Bacteria > Bacillati > Actinomycetota > Actinomycetes > Streptosporangiales > Nocardiopsidaceae > Nocardiopsis > Nocardiopsis sp. NPDC006832. The sequence continues at coordinate 23,805 of NZ_JBEYLC010000053.1, forward strand.
GCGTGAGCCCAAGCGGTTCGGGCTGATCGACTTCACGCGCATGCATCATCGGGCCGCCGAGACGCTGCGCGGATACGGAGTGGCCGTGGACGTGCGGCGCCCGCTCGGTTCACTGTCCATGGGCGCCCGGCAGATGGTGGCGTTGGCGCGCGCGGTGTCGGCCGACGCCCGTGTGGTCGTCATGGACGAGCCCACGTCGTCGTTGGAGCCGCGAGAGGTCGAGACCCTGTTCGGGGTGATCGACCGGTTGCGTGAGGACGGCGTGGCCGTGGTGTACGTGAGTCACCGGTTGGACGAGCTGTACCGGGTGTGCGACCGGGTGACCGTGCTGCGGGACGGTCGGGCGGTGCACACCGGTGCGATGGCCGACCTGAGCCGGTTGCGGTTGGTGTCCCTGATGTTGGGCCGGGACATGGAGCGGGTGGAGCGCGAGGGCGCCACCACCTTCTCCGGTGAACGGGAGGCGTGGGCGGGCACCCCGGCCTTGGAGGCCGAGGGGCTCACCGCCCGGCACCGGTTGCGCGAGGTGTCGTTGACCATCCGTCCCGGCGAGGTCGTCGGGCTCGGCGGCCTGTTGGGATCCGGGCGCACCGAGACCGCGAAGGCGATCGCCGGGGCCCTGCCGCTGGACGCGGGGAGCGTGTCGGTGGTGGGGACCCCGCTCAAGCGCGGTTCGTCCGTCCCGGCCGCGATCCGAGCCGGGGTGAGTCTGCTGCCGGAGGACCGCAAGCACGAGGGCATCGTGCCGGGGCTGTCCATCCGGGAGAACATCGCGCTGGCCGCGATGCCTCGGTTGAGCCGGTTCGGGCTGGTGGCGGAGAAGCGGGTGGACGAGGTGGTGCGGGTGTTCATGGAACGCCTGCGCATCAAGGCCGTGGGCCCGCACCAGAAGGTGGAGGAGCTGTCCGGCGGCAACCAGCAGAAGGTTCTGTTGGCGCGCTGGTTGGCGCTCAACCCCAAGGTGCTGCTGCTCGACGAACCCACGCGCGGGATCGACGTGGGCGCCAAGGCGGAGGTGCAGCGGTTGGTCGACGAGCTCGCCGAGGAGGGGTTGGGCGTACTGCTCATCTCCTCGGACCTGGAGGAACTGGTGGCGGGCGCCGATCGTGTGGTGGTGCTCAAGGACGGTGCGGTGGTGGGTGAGTTGGCGGGCGCTCAGGTCACCGAGGACGCCCTGATGGCGGCGATCGCCCAAGGGCCGGACGGGGGTGAGGGAAGGTGAGCCCGGACACCGCGACCCGGCCGGCTCGAGGTCGGGTGGACGGGGACCGGCTCCTGCGCTGGTCGCGGGAGTACGGCGTGTACGTCGGCGTGGCGCTGATCGTGCTGTTCAACATCGTGTTCACTCCCAACTTCCTGTCGCTGGAGAACTTCCGCACCCAGGCCGTGCAGGTCGCCCCGGTACTGATCGTGGCGCTGGGCATGGCGTTGGTGATCGCCACCGGCGGCATCGACCTGAGCGTCGGCTCGGTGATGGCGCTGTCGGCGGCGGTGATCTCCCTGTACCTGGGATACGGCCCGATCGTGGCGGTGCTCATCGCGATCGTGGTGGGCGCGTTGGCCGGTGCGGTCAACGGCGTGCTCGTGGCGTTCGCGGGGATCCAGGCGATCATCGCGACGCTGGCGATGATGATCGGCGGCCGGGGTGTGGCGCTGGTGCTGTTGCCGCAATTGGACGGGATCCGCAACCCGGGGCTACGGGCCCTGGGCTCGGGGTCGTTCCTGGGCGTGCCCTACCTGGTGTGGATCGCGGCGCTGCTGGTGGCGCTGGTGGCGTTCCTGGTCAGGCGCACCGTGTTCGGCCGTCGGCTTGTCGCCGTCGGTGGCAACCGGCGCGCGGCCGAGCTGTCCGGTCTGCCGGTGCGCCGGGTGTTGCTGGGCGTGTACGCGTTGTGCGGCGCCTTGGCGGCCGTGGCCGGGGTCCTGGTGACCGCCCGGTTGCAGGCGGCCGATCCCAACTCGGTGGGCGTGCTCATCGAGTTGTCGGCGATCACCGCGGTGGTGGTCGGCGGCACCCCGTTGACCGGCGGGCGGGTGCGGATCGCCGGAACGGTCGCCGGCGCGGTGTTGATGCAACTGCTGGTGGCCACGTTGATCAAACACGACCTGCCGCCGTCGTGGACGCAGATGGCGCAGACCGCGGTGATCATCGCCGCCGTCTACCTGGCCCGGGATCGAGGGAGGACATGATCACCACGTCGAAGGAGGCTTCGGTCGCCTCGATCCCCTGGCGGGAACTCGCGCGACGGCACGGCGCCCTGCTGGTGTTGTTGCTGGTGGTGGCGGTGGCCGGGATGACCCTGGACGGGTTCCTGGCCCTGGGCAACCTGAACCGGGTGCTGGTTAGCGCCTCGTTCCTGGCGATCATCGCGCTGGGCATGACGTTCGTGATCGTCACCGGCGGGATCGACCTGTCGGTGGGCACGGTGTTCGCGCTCGGCGGGGTGTCCGCGGCGTGGGCGTCCCAGTACGGGAGCCTGGCGCTGCTGGTGGTGCCGCTGGTGGTGTGCGGGCTCATCGGCCTGCTCAACGGGGTGCTGATCGCCCGCGCGGGGCTGGCCCCGTTCATCGTGACCCTGGCGACCATGCTGGGCGCGTGGGGGCTGATGCTGTCGATCTCCGACGAGGGCAACACCACCTACCTGGTGCCGGAGGGGCTGGCGTTGGCCCCGCTGGTGCACGGCCGGCTCTTCGGCGTGCTGGGATACTCGTTCCTGCTGGTGGTGGCGTTGTTCTTCGTGGGCGGCCTGGTACTGCGCCGCACCACGGCGGGCCAGCACGTGTACGCGGTGGGCGGCGACGAACGGACCGCCGCGCTCATGGGCGTTCCGGTGGCGCGCACCAAGGTGGCCGTGTACACGTTCTCCGGGTTGTGCGCGGGGGCGGCGGGCGCGCTGAACGCGTTGTGGTTGGGCTCGGGCGTGACGATCTTCGGGATCGGCATCGAACTCCAGGCCATCTCCGCGGTGGTGATCGGAGGAACGTTGCTGACCGGCGGTTACGGGTTCGTGGCCGGCACCCTGGGCGGTGTGCTCCTGCTCGGCGTCATCCAGAACATCATCAACGCGGTCGGCACGCTGACCTCGGCCTTCCAGGAGGTCGTCAGCGGGCTGTTCCTGATCGTGGTGGTGTTGATCCAAAGCCGGCTCAGGGGAGGACCGACAGGTCCCGTTCGGTGACCAGACCGAAGTGCAGGGCCTTCTCGGTGAGCATGTCCACCCGCCAGTCCTGCCCCTGGCGGGCGTCCTCCGGTTCCACGCGGAACTTGCTCTTGAGCAGGTAGTCGATGTGGGAGTTGACCGCGGCCTTGGACAGCTTCAGCCGTTCGGCGACCTGGTGCTGGGTGGGCGTGTACCGGGTGCCCGGGTCGCGCAGGCGGGGTTCGCAGAAGGCGGCCAGCACCCGGTAGTAGGTGTGCAGACGGTCGATCCGGAAGCTGCGGATGTCGGTGCGTTCGGCGTGGGTGTCGGTGGTGTCGGCCTCCATGAACGGTTCCCCGGAGGGCACCAGCACGCTGCTGCACGCGGCGGGCGCCATCACCAGGAACCCGTGCTCGCCCTGGCCTCCGGGGACCAGTACCCGGGAGGTCTCGAAGGGCACCAGCATGCCCTGGGTATGCGGCGGGACCTGGACGAACCCGGCGAGCCGTTCGGTGTTCTCCACGACGTAGGACTTGGTGGGGCTGAGGTTGCTGATCCGCCAGTGGTCCCCGTGCGAGACGATCTCGCCCGCCACCCGCGAGACCGCCCGGTCGCCTCCGGCCAACGGGATGTCCACCTGACGGTTGCGCCCACCACGTCCGAAGGTGCGGGACTCCCCCGTCTCCAGGTGGTGGGTGTCCATGGGGGTGTCACCGTCGTAGTCCTGCTGGACGGTGATGATCTGTTCGGAGTCGTCGGGTGAGGGGAACACGCTCATGTGCCGTCTCCAAAGGGGGTCGAGTCCTTGAGGATACTGCGTTTCCCTTGGGACGACGCGGGTTTCGCCGAGGCCCGGCCGCCCCGGGGCGGCCGGGCCGGAGGGTGTCAGTCCTCGTAGAGGGCGTCGATCTCGTCGGCGTGACCTTCGGCCACCACGCGGCGGCGCAGTTTGAGAGAGGGGGTCAGCTCACCGGTCTCCGGCCCCCACTCCCGTGACAACACCCGGTACCGCTTGATCTGTTCGGCGCGGTTGAGGCGACCGTTGGCCGCCATCACGGCCTCTTCGATCTCGGCGATGACCTCCGGGTGGGCGGCCAGTTCCTCCCCCGTCGCCTCGATCCCCTTGGAGGCGGCCCACAGCGGGGCCAGTTCGGGGTCGAGCACGATGAGCGCCACCAGGTAGGGGCGGCCATCACCGTGCGCGAAGGCCTGGCCGACCAGCGGATGTTCCTTGAGGGTGTTCTCCACCAGTGCCGGCGACACGTTCTTGCCGCCGGAGGTCACGATGATCTCCTTCTTGCGGTCGGTGATCCACAGGAAGCCGTCCTCGTCGACCCGGCCCACGTCACCGGTGGCGAACCAGCCGTCGGCGTCGGTGTCGGGACGGACGGTTCCGTCCGCCCCCAGGTATCCCTCGAAGACGGAGGCCCCGCGCAGGAAGACCTCACCGTCCTCTCCCAGACGCATCTGGACGCCCTCGATGGGGCGACCGACCGAGCCGAGCCGGAACCCCCCGGCTTCGGGAACGTTCATGGTGGCCACGCCCACGGACTCGGTGAGGCCCCAGACGTCCATGATCACGATGCCGAGGGAGGCCCAGAAACGGACCACCTCCAGGGGCATGGGCGCCGAGGCGCTGGAGGGCAGGAGCACCCGGTCCAGCCCCATCTTGGCCAGCAGTGGTTCGAGGACCGTGGAGTGGGCCCGCCGGTAGCGTTCCGCCAGTTCGGCGGGGACCTCGCCGTCGCGTTCGAGCCGTTCGACGTGTTCGGTGGCCACCGCCCGGGCCTGGTCGATGGCGGTGCGTTTCTCCTCGGGCAGGGAGGACAGGACCGCCTGGACGGCTCCGGCGAACTTCTCCCACACGCGCGGCACCCCGAGGAAGTGCGGGGGTCGTACCTGTGGCAGGACCCCGACCACCGCGGTGGGGTCGGCGCACATCCACACGTGCGAGACGCGTACCAGCGGCATGTACACGCTCAGCATGCGCTCGGCGATGTGGGCCAGTGGCAGGTAGCAGACGTGGTCGGGGAACTCCGGGAGTTCCAGGGCCGCGTCCAGGGCACCGGCCTGGGCCAGGACCCGCCGGTGCGAGATCGCCACGCCCTTGGGGTCGCCGGTGGTGCCGGAGGTGTAGACGACGGTGACGAGGTCGTCCGGGACGCGGTCGCGCCAACGGTCGGCAGCCCCCGAGGGGGTCGCCGCGGTGAGGGTGGCGTAGGGGGTGTGGCCTCGGTCGGGATCGGCGCCCTCGACCACGACCAGTCGCTCCAACGGGGTGTCGGGGTCCTTGAGCAGGCTCTCCCAGAGGGCGGCCACCTCCGTGTTCTCGACGACGGCGACGCGGGCCCGGCTGTGCCGGGCGATGTGGGTGATCTGTTCGGCGGCGGAGGTGGAGTAGACGGTGGTGGGGACGGCCCCGGCCTGGACCAGGGCGAGGTCGGAGAGCCAGTGTTCGGGCCGGTTGCCCATCATGATGAGGGCGTGGTCGCCGGCTCGGACGCCGAGCGAGGCGTAACCCTCGGCCAGGGCGACGACGGTGTCGTGGGCCCGCGCCCAGGTCAGGGTGGTCCAGTCGGTGGCACCGGGTTCGCGCCAGGACAGTGCCGGGCGATCGGGGTGATCGCGTGCGTTGCTCAGGAGGAGTTCGGGAAGGGTGCGGTTCGTGGGGGCGTCCGCGGTGCCGGGAACGGAGGTCATGTGTACTCCTGGGGGCGACTTCCTCGATGTGTGACTTGGGACACACATCACCCTAGTCCTTTCGGTTTTCAAGGGAAAGGGTGCGGCTTTTCGCACCCCTGGGCCCCAAGGCTGGACAGAACGGAAAGCGGACTGCTACCCATGGGTAACATCGATACGTAACCACCGGTAACACCCCTGCCCGACCCCAAGGAGCCACCCCCATGTCCGACTTCTCGCTCCAACTCCCCGAAGAGATCAGCGACGTCCGAGACTGGACCCACGGGTTCGCCAAGGACGTCATCCGCCCCGCCGGGGCCGAATGGGACGAGCGTGAGGAGACGCCCTGGCCGATCATCCAGGAGGCCGCCAAGATCGGCCTGTACTCCCTGGACTTCTTCGCCACCCAGGCCTTCGAGGAGAGCGGCCTGGGCATGGTCGTGGCCATCGAGGAGATGTTCTGGGGCGACTCCGGCATCGGCCTGTCCATCATGGGCACCGGCCTGGCCGCCGCCTCCCTCAGCGCGACGGGCACTCCCGAGCAGATCGGTGAGTGGGCGCCGCAGATGTTCGGCACCCCCGACGACGTCAAGCTCGGCGCGTTCTGCGCCTCCGAGCCCAACGCCGGCTCCGACGTCTCCGCCATCAAGACCCGCGCCGTCTACGACCAGGCCAAGGACGAGTGGGTCCTCAACGGCGTCAAGACCTGGGCCACCAACGGCGGCATCGCCGACGTCCACATCGTGATCGCCTCGATCGAACCCGAACTGGGCTCGCGCGGGCAGGCGTCCTTCATCATCCCGCCGAACACCCCGGGGCTGTCGCAGGGGCAGAAGTTCCAAAAGCACGGCATCCGCGCCTCGCACACCGCCGAGGTGGTCCTGGACGACGTGCGCGTGCCCGGATCCTGCCTGGTGGGCGGCAAGGACAAGCTCGACGAGCGTCTGGCCCGCGCCAAGGAGGGCAAGCGCTCCAAGGGACAAGCCGCCATGAAGACCTTCGAGACGACCCGTCCCGTCGTGGGCGCGATGGCGGTCGGCACCGCCCGCGCCGCCTACGAGTACGCCCGCGACTACTCCGTCCAGCGCGAGCAGTTCGGCAGACCCATCGGTGACAACCAGGGCGTGGCGTTCCTGCTGGCCGACATGGCCACCCGCGTCGACGCCGCGCGCCTGCTGGTCTGGCGCGCCGCGTGGATGGCCCGTAACGGCAAGGACTTCGACAACGCCGAAGGTTCCATGAGCAAGCTCTACGCCTCCGAGACGGGCACCTTCGTCACTCAGAACGCCCTGCGCATCCTGGGCGGCAACGGCTACACCCGCGAGTACCCGGTGGAGCGTTGGCACCGCGACGCCACGATCTACACGATCTTCGAGGGTGCCAGCGAGATCCAGAAGCTCATCATCGGCCGCACCATCACCGGCCTGCCCGTCCGGTAGGAACGGCGCGGTCCGTACATGGGGAGGAGGGGCCGGGTGGCCCCTCCTCCCCTCGTCGATGGGTGAGGACCCGGGTGACCGGGTAGGCGCGGACCAAGGAGGTGAGTTCGATGTCCGCGTTCTCCGCGTTCGTCCCACTGATCATCATCGCCGTGGTCGTCATCGCCATCTTCCTGGTGCTGGGCATCTTCTACGTGGTTCAACGTCAGGCGGAGAAGGCCGTCCGCTCTCCCGAGTACTGGAACGAGAAGCCGGACGGGCGCACGTATCCGACCGGTTGGGGTGAGGGGCCCACCGTCTCCGGCCCCGCGGAGGGTTACCGGGACCGCCCCCAGGACGCGCCCCAGGATCCGCCACGGGACCCACCGAGTGACGAGCGCTTCCCCAGGGACGAGGGAGAACCCCCCGGGCAGCGACCCACGTGAGGTCGTTCAGACCGCGCGGGCGACGGTGACGATGTTCCGGCTCGGCGCACCGGGTTTTCGGCCGCGCCCCATCATGCACTCCTTTCACACCGCCCCCTGCCACCTCGCTGATTAAGCGAAGCCTTAGGTCGCCGTTGACCGCCGAACACGAAGCGGTGTGCACTGCCTCACACACGATGCGAAGGAGTGCGCATGCAGGTCCCGGCACCGTTCGAATACGAACGCGCGACCAGCGTGGATCACGCGATCGGTCTGTTGGACCGTTTGGGTGAGTCCGCGCGGTTGGTCGCGGGCGGCCACAGTCTGCTGCCGATGATGAAGCTCCGGCTCACCGACCTGGAGTACCTCATCGACATCAACGAGCTCCACGACGAGCTCGGGTACATCCGGGTCGAGGCCGACGAGGTCCGGATCGGGGCGATGACCAGGCACCGGGAACTCCTGGAGTCCACGGAACTGGCGGAGGTCTTCCCCGTCTTCGCCGAGGCCGAGAAGGTCATCGCCGACCCCCTGGTGCGCAACCGCGGCACCCTGGGCGGCTCGCTGTGCCAGGCCGACCCCTCCGAGGACCTGTCCGCCGTGTGCGGGGCCCTGGACGCGGTCTGCGTCATCCGCGGCACCGACGGCGAACGCCTGGTCCCCATGGCCGAGTTCCACGTCGGCCCCTACGAGACGGCCGTCGGCCACGGCGAGATGCTCGTCGAGGTCCGATTCCCCGTCCGGCCCGGCGGGTCCAGCGCGTTCGAGAAGGTCGAGCGTCGCGCCGGCGACTGGGCGGTCGCCGCGGTCGCCGCCGCCGTGTGGCTGGACGGCGGGGTCCTCACCGACGTCCGGCTGGGGCTGACCGCCGTCGGCGCCAACACGGTGGCCGTCGAGGGGATCGCCGAGGCCCTGCGCGGTCGGGCCCCCTCCGAGGAGCTGTACACGCGGGCGGGCGAGGTCGCCGCGGCCTCCTGCGACCCCACCACCGACAGCCGAGGCGGCGCCGAGTACAAGCGCCACCTCGTCAAGGAACTCACCCGACGGACGCTGCGCCGCGCCGTCGCCGGGACCGGAAGGGCCTGAACATGCGCGTCACCATGACCGTCAACGGTGAAGAGGTCAGCAGGGAGATCGAGAGCCGGCTCCTGCTGGTGCACTTCCTGCGCGACCACCTGAGCCTGACCGGCACCCACTGGGGTTGCGACACCAGCAACTGCGGCGCGTGCACGGTGTGGATGGACGACGAACCCGTCAAGTCCTGCACCGTGCTCGCGGCGATGGCCGACGGCCGCAAGGTCCGCACCGTCGAGGGGCTCGCCAAGGGCGCCGAACTCGACCCGGTGCAGCAGGGGTTCATGGAGTGCCACGGCCTGCAGTGCGGGTTCTGCACGCCCGGGATGATGATGACCTCCCGCGCCCTGCTGGACCGCAGCCCCGACCCGTCGGAGGAGGAGATCCGCGAGGCGATCTCCGGTCAGATCTGCCGCTGCACCGGCTACGCCACGATCGTGCGTTCGGTGCGCTGGGCGGCCGAACACGAGGCGAAGGGCTGTCCGGCCCACGGTTCCACGCAGGAGGAGGTCCGATGACCGCGCTGAACGACCACGAGACCGTCGACGACAAGCCCCTCGGCCACGGCCGGATGCTCCGCAAGGAGGACCCCCGGTTCGTGCGCGGGCGCGGACGCTACGTCGACGACGTCCAGCTGACCGGCATGCTGCACCTGGCGATCCTGCGCTCCCCCGTGGCGCACGCCCGGATCGTGTCGGTGGACACCAGCGCCGCCGAGGCACACCCCAAGGTCAAGGCCGTGGTGACCGGCGAGGCGTTGGCGGAGAAGGGCCTGGCGTGGATGCCGACCCTGTCCAACGACGTGCAGGCGGTCCTGGCCACCGACAAGGTGCGCTTCCAGGGCCAGGAGGTCGCGTTCGTGGTGGCCGAGGACCACTACTCCGCGCGTGACGCCCTGGAACTCATCGACGTCGAGTACGACCTGCTCGACCCGGTCGTGAACGCGCGCAACGCCCTGGCCGAGGGTTCCCCGGTCATCCGCGACGACCTGGAGGGCAAGGCCGACAACCACGTCTTCGACTGGGAGACCGGTGACGAGGCCGCCACGGAGGCGGTGTTCGCCAAGGCCGACGTGGTGGTCACCGAGGACATCGTGTACCCGCGCGTGCACCCCTCCCCCATGGAGACCTGCGGCGCCGTCGCCGACTACGACTCGGTGGAGGGCCGGCTGACGCTGTGGTCCACCACCCAGGCGCCGCACGCCCACCGCACCCTGTACGCGATGGTGGCGGGGCTGCCCGAGCACAAGATCCGGGTGATCTCCCCCGACATCGGCGGCGGGTTCGGCAACAAGGTGCCGATCTACCCGGGGTACGTGTGCGCGATCGTGGCGTCGTTGGTGGTCGGCAAGCCGGTCAAGTGGATGGAGGACCGGTCCGAGAACCTCATCAGCACCGGTTTCGCCCGCGACTACATCATGCGAGGGGAGATCGCCGCCACCCATGACGGCCGCATCCTGGGAATCCGCACGAACGTGCTCGCCGACCACGGCGCGTTCAACGCCCAGGCCGCGCCGACCAAGTACCCGGCGGGCTTCTTCGGGGTGTTCACCGGCAGCTACGACATCGAGGCCGCGCACGCCAAGATGACGGCGGTGTACACGAACAAGGCGCCGGGTGGCGTCGCCTACGCGTGTTCCTTCCGGATCACCGAGGCCGTGTACCTGGTCGAACGCCTGGTGGACTGCCTGGCCTACGAGCTGGAGGCCGACCCGGCGGAGCTGCGGTCCCAGAACCTGATCCGGCCGGACCAGTTCCCGTACACCACCAAGACCGGCTGGGTGTACGACTCCGGCGACTACGAGCCCACCCTGCGCGAGGCGATGCGTATCGCCGGCTATGACGAGTTGCGCGCGGAACAGGCCGAGAAGCGCGCCCGGGGCGAGCTGATGGGCATCGGGCTGTCCTTCTTCACCGAGGCCGTCGGCGCCGGTCCGCGCAAGAACATGGACATTCTCGGCCTGGGCATGGCCGATGGCTGTGAACTGCGCGTCCACCCCACCGGCAAGGCCGTGGTGCGGCTGTCGGTGCAGTCCCAGGGCCAGGGCCACGAGACGACGTTCGCGCAGATCGTCGCCGAGGAGATCGGCATCGCGCCCGACGACATCGACGTCGTGCACGGCGACACCGACAACACCCCGTTCGGGCTCGGCACCTACGGCAGTCGGTCCACCCCGGTGTCGGGCGCGGCCGCCGCCATGGTCGCGCGCAAGGTGCGCGACAAGGCGCGGATCATCGCCTCGGGCATGTTGGAGGCCTCGGTCGCCGACCTGGAGTGGACCAAGGGCGCGTTCTCCGTCAAGGGCGACCCGGAGCGTTCGGTCACCATCCAGGAGATCGCGCTGCGCGCCCACGGCGCCGGTGACCTGCCCGACGGGATCGAGGGCGGCCTGGAGGCACAGGTCTGCTACAACCCCGAGAACCTCACCTATCCGCACGGCGCCTACATCTGCGTCGTGGACATCGACCCGGGCACCGCGCAGGTCAAGGTGCGCCGGTTCATCGCGGTCGACGACTGCGGCACCCGCATCAACCCGATGATCATCGAGGGCCAGGTGCACGGTGGTCTGACCGACGGGGTCGGGATGGCGTTGATGGAGATGATCTCCTTCGACGAGGACGGCAACTGCCTGGGCGGCTCCTTCATGGACTACCTGCTGCCCACCGCGATGGAGGTCCCCGATTGGGAGACCGGGTACACGGTGACGCCGTCGCCGCACCACCCGATCGGCGCCAAGGGTGTGGGCGAGTCCGCCACGGTCGGTTCCCCGCCCGCGGTGGTCAACGCGGTGGTGGACGCCCTGAAGCCGTTCGGGGTGCGCCACGCCGACATGCCGCTCACCCCCTCCCGGGTGTGGGACGCCATGAACGGTCGGGCCGAGCCCTCGTTCTGAGGCGTGGGAAGAAGACAGGAAAGGGGGCCACGTGATGGTCGCCGTTGACGTGTCCGGGCGCGGCCGTGAGCTGCTCGCCGGCAGGGTGCCGTTCGTCGAGGCGACCGTGGTGCGGGCGCAGGTGCCCGCCTCGGTTCGACCGGGGGACGGTGCGATCGTCCTCCAGGACGGTTCCATCGAGGGGTTCGTGGGTGGACAGTGCGCCCAGGGTTCGGTGCGCGAGGCCGCCTTGGGCGCGATCCGCGACCGACGCAGTGTGCTGCTGCGGGTGTTGCCGGGTGAGGGTGAGCCCTTCCCGGAGACCCCCGGCGCGCACGTGGTGGTGAACCCGTGCCTGTCCGGGGGCGCGTTGGAGATCTTCCTCCAGCCGCGGCTGCCGGATCCGGTGGTGGGGGTCGTGGGCGACTCCCCCATCGTGTCGGCGCTGCGCGAGATGGCCCCGCCCCTGGGGTTCGTCGTGGAGTCGGGGACCGGTACCGAGGTGGTGGCGGGGGCCACGGCCGTGGTGGTGGCCAGTCACGGCGGTGACGAGGCCGCGGTGATCCGCGCCGCCCTGGACGCCGGGGTGGGCTTCGTGGGGCTGGTGGCCTCACGCAAGCGCGGCGCCGCGGTGCTGGACTCCCTGGAGCCGAGCCACTGCCAACGCGGTCGGGTGCACGCGCCGGTCGGGTTGGACATCGGGGCGAGCACCCCGTCGGAGATCGCGCTGTCGATCCTGGCCCAGCTCGTGCGGGAGGTCCGGGTGAACGGGCTGACCGCCCCGCGGGCTCCGGCCTCCGAGGAGACGACGCGGACCTCGGCCCTGGTCACGGCGGTGGACCCGGTGTGCGGGATGACCGTCACCGTGGGACCCACCACCCCCCACCTGGAGGTCGACGGCCAGGACGTGTGGTTCTGCTGCCCGGGCTGCCGGGACCGCAAAGCGGCGGAGGGCTAGATGCTCGACGCCGAGGATGTCCGGTGGCGGCTGGACTCCCAGGACCATCTGGTGGACGAGGGCACCGCCACCGCCCTGTGGCTGGCGATGACCCTGGGCCGCCCCCTGCTGTTGGAGGGGGAGCCCGGAGTCGGCAAGACCGCCGTGGCCAAGGCCCTCGCCCGAGTCCTGGACACCCCGTTGATCCGATTGCAGTGCTATGAGGGGCTGACCGCCGGTGAGGCCCTCTACGAGTGGAACCACCAGCGGCAACTGCTCGCGGTCCGGCTCGCCGAGTCGCGCGGGGAGCGGTTGGCCGACGACGACCTGTTCACCGAACGGTTCCTATTGGACCGGCCGATCCTGCGGGCGGTCCGCCACCGGGGGTCGGTGCCGCCGGTACTGCTGATCGACGAGGTGGACCGCGCCGACGACGAGTTCGAGGCGCTGCTGTTGGAGTTCCTGGGTGAAGCGTCGGTGACCGTGCCCGAGCTCGGCACCTTCACCGCCGAGCGGGCACCCCTGGTGGTGCTCACCTCCAACCGCAGCCGCGACCTGCACGACGCGTTGCGGCGGCGCTGCCTCTACCACTGGATCACCTACCCCGAGCCCGAGAGGGCCGCGGCCATCCTGCGCCGACGGGTCCCCGGGGCGAACGCCGCCCTGGTGGCGTCCGCGACCGAGTTCGTGGGCCGGGTCCGCGAACTCGAACTGGACAAGGCGCCCGGAATGGCCGAGACCATCGACTGGGTCTCGGCCCTGGGCGCCCTGGGAGTGACCGATCTGGTCTCGGGCGACGTCGTTCGCACCCTGTCCGCACTCGTCAAGACCCCCGACGACCACGAAACCGTGGTCGCGGCACTACCCCCGACCAGGCCCCGAGCGGAGACGACCACATGAGGATCGACAACGAGTTCACCGTCGACGCACCCATCGAACGGGTGTGGCAGCTGTTCACCGACGTGGAGGAGCTCGCTCCGTGCATGCCGGGCGCGCAGCTGACCGGCGTGGAGGACGAGGTCTACTCCGGGAAGGTGAAGGTGAGGGTCGGGCCGGTGGTGGCCGCTTACAAGGGCACGGCCCGGTTCGTGGAACGCGACGACGAGGCGCACCGCGCGGTCGTGGAGGCCTCCGGGCGGGCCGACCGGGGCGCGGGCAACGCCGCGGCGACGGTCACGGTCCGTCTGGCGGAGGCCGACGGGCGCACCGACGTGACCGTCGAGACCGACCTGAAGATCACCGGAAAGCTCGCCCAGTTGGGCGGCGGAATGATCAAGGACGTTTCGGAGCGCCTGTTGGGGCAGTTCGTGGAGAGGGCGGAGGAAAGGCTCGCCGCCCCCGACACCACGGAGGCTGAAGACATGACGGAAGACAAGGACCAGGCCGGCGAGGGAACGGGATCGACCTCGCACATGTCCGGCGGTGCCCACATGTCGGGTGGCGGCCACATGAGCGGGGGCGCGCACATGTCCGGCGGTGACCAGATGGCCGGCAGCGGACCCCTGTCCGACGAGAGGAACGAGAGCGACGGCGGCGCCGAGCCCGCTTCGACCGTTCCGACCGCGCCGACCAAGCGGACCATCGACGGGCCCGAGGCCGAACCGGTGGACCTGATGGCGGTCTCCGGTGGCGGCAGGCTGCTGTGGCCGGCGATCGCCGTGGTGGTGGCGCTTGCGGCGGGATTCCTCATCGGCTATGCCGTCTTCGGCTGAGTCCGCCGCCTCCCCACTGCCGGGGGTGGACCGGGCGGCGTTCGCGATCGCCTTCACCGAGCGTCTGCGCACCCGCGGGGCCCGGGTGGACCTGGACGCCGCGGGCACCTTGGCGCGTGCGCTGGCCGTGCGGCTTCCCGACGACACAGGGGAGCTGTACTGGACGGCCCGGGTGTGCCTGGTGCGGCGGCCGGAGGACCTGGCGCGCTTCGACGCCGTGTTCGCCGAATCCTTCGAGGGAGGGATGTCGGGCACGGAGACCATCCCGGCCCCGTCCTCCCCACGGGTGCGCGACGACTCCCCCGCCACCTCCGACAGCGGCGACGAACCCGAGGGGGAGGCTTCGGGTGGGCTGCCCTGGGCGACCCTGTCGCCCTCGGGGGAATCCGAGGACGAGGAGACCCACGAGCTGCCCGAACTCTCGCCCAGCGACCTGGAGGCCCGGGCCGAGGAACCCTTCGAGCGGCTCTCCGACGCGGAGATCACGCTGTTGGGCGAGTGGCTGGCGACACTGCGACCCGACCCTCCCCGTCGACGCACCCGCAGGCGGGCCCGAGGACGCACCGGGGGGAAGATGTCGCTGCGGGCCACCCTGACGCGGGCCCGGCGCACCGGCTGGGAACCCCTCACCCTGGTGCGCGAACGTCCCGAGAAACGGCCGCGCCGCGTAGTGGTGCTGTGCGACGTCAGCGGGTCCATGCGCGCCCAGGCCGCCGCGCACCTGCATCTGGCGCGCGCCCTCACCTCACTGTTGGAGACCGAGACCTTCGCCTTCGGAACCCGGACCACCCGCCTGACGCCGCTGCTGCGCCGAGGCACCGTGGACGAGGCGGTGGCCAAGGTGACCGAAGCGGTGACGGACCGGTTCGGCGGCACCCGGATCGCCGTGAGCCTGCGGGAACTGCTCGCCTCCCGCCACGGCGCCCTGCTGCGCGGCGCGGTCGTGGTGGTGCTCTCCGACGGATGGGACAGCGATTCACCCGAGGCGATGACGGCGGCCATGACACGACTGCGTCGCCGCGCCCACCGGATCGTGTGGGCCAACCCCAGGGCCGCGGCTCACGGGTTCACCCCGTCCACGGGCGGCATGTCCGCGGCCCTGCCCCACTGCGACGCGCTACTGCCCGCGCACGGCTTCACGGCCCTGCGCGACGTCATCGAAGCGGTGGCCGCCGAAACCGCCACGAGGAGGACAACAGCGAAGGCCGCGTGATCCATGTTCCGGCAGGTACCGCCACTGTAGAGCGAGTTTTTCGGTATGACGAAGAAGGGTACGATCCGTCTCCCTATACGGAGCCGCACCCCATATACGCTCGGCGATCCTGGGACATGCCGATGAGCTACGACGAAGCGTTCATCGCCGCCGACCCGGAAATGAGTCGGCTGTACAGAGAACACGATCTGGATTATTACCAGCAGGGTCATGAGATGTGGAGATACGACCTCACCCTGGGTGGACACGCCTTTTCTCCCCAGGACCCACCCCACCCCAACACTCCACCGGACGAGAAGGGCGGAGAGTGGCTCCTCTTGGCCCAGGCCCAGCACCATTTGGGTTACTTTCCTGAATTCACCATGATCCACTTCTGGTTCATTCAAAAATCCGACCTGAAAGAGGGTGATTTCACAAACGTGAAGGTAGAAACCTTTTCCTCTCCCCCACCCTGACGAGCACGCCTGACCGGAAGGTGCCGGCTCGGCTCAGCCGAGTGTTCCGGTGAGGCGGCTGTGGAAGTGGGTCGAGTTCTCGTCCAGTCCGGTGAAGTGCACGTCGATGCCGTGATCGGCGTACTTGGCCTGCACCGAATCAAGGGCGGCGACCGTCGAGGCGTCCCAGATCTGTGCCGCCGAGAAGTCGACGGTGACCGACTCCGGATCCTCCGCGTAGGAGAACTGTTCGACCAGGTCATTGCTGCTGCCGAAGAACAGGGGACCGTGCACGGTGTAGACGACCGACTCCGCCTCCACGACGCGCTCGACGGTGACCACGTGCGCGACCCGGCGCGCGAACAGCACCATCGCGAGCAGCACGCCCACGCCGACACCGATGGCGAGGTTGTCCGTCGCCACCACGACCGCGACGGTGACGAGCATGACGCTCGTCTCCGAGCGTGGCATCCGCTTGAGTGTCGAGGGCCGCACGCTGTGGAAGTCGATGGTGGAAATGGCCACGACCATCATCACGGCGGCCAGGGCCACCATGGGGATCTGCTCCATGACGTCCGAAAGCACGGTGACCAGGGCCAAGAGCATGACCCCGGCGATGAACGTGGAGATGCGGGTACGGGCGCGGCCGAGCTTCACGTTCACTACGGTCTGGCCGATCATGGCGCAACCGGCGATGCCACCCCAGAAGCCGGCGAGGATGTTCGCGACACCGAGCGCCCACGACTCACGGCCCTTGTCGGACTTGGTGTCGGTGATGTCATCCACGAGTTTGGCCGTGAGCAGGGTCTCCATGAGACCGACGAAGGCGACGCTGAGCACCGTCGGCCCGATGATGCGCAGCGTTTCGAGGTTGAGCGGCACCAGCAGCGGGGTCATTCCGGGCAGCCCACCGCCGACGGCCCCCTGGTCTCCCACGGTCGGAATGGTCATGTGGGCGACCATCGCGATCGAGGTGACGACGATGATCGCCACGAGTGGTGCGGGCACCGCCTTCGTGAGTCGCGGCAGGCCGATCACGATGAGGAGCGTGAGCGCGAACATCGGGTAGACGAGCCACGGAACGCCGATCACGTGCGGCAGCTGGGCGGCGAAGATGAGGATGCCCAAGGCGTTGACGAAGCCGATCATGACCGACCTCGGGATGAAGCGCATGAGCCGGGCCAGGCCGGTGACGCCGAACAGGATCTGCACGAGGCCGGCGAGGATCACTGTCGGCAGCAGGTACTCGGCACCGTGCTCGTGTACGAGCGGCGCGACCACCAGGGCGACGGCGCCGGCGGCCGCCGTGATCATGGCGGGCCGTCCGCCCAGGATCGACATCGACACGGCCAGCACGACGGAGGCCA
Organism: Nocardiopsis sp. NPDC006832; assembly: GCF_040635885.1. Taxonomy (NCBI): domain Bacteria; kingdom Bacillati; phylum Actinomycetota; class Actinomycetes; order Streptosporangiales; family Nocardiopsidaceae; genus Nocardiopsis; species Nocardiopsis sp. NPDC006832. The sequence continues at coordinate 41,076 of NZ_JBEYLC010000053.1, forward strand.
TGAGGCTGACCTTCGGGTCGACGCCCGCGATCACCGAGAACGCGATCACCTCGGGGATGAGCGCGAGGGTCGTCACGATGCCGGCGAGTACTTCGGTGGTGAGAAGGCGCGGTCGACGAAGGACCTGGAAAGCCGTGGGAGATTCGGTCACCGCACAACCCTATGCCAGGACCATGGGCCCTTTTATGTGAGAAGTATCGCCACCGGCGCCATCATCGAGAAATAGGCACGCGATTCAGGAAAATGCCATTTACGCGCACGAGGAAATATCGCCTGTTTCAGTCGGCGCTGCGGCATCCGACGAGTAGGCGGGCCACCATGGTTCGGGCGTCCTCCCCTCCATAACCGGGGCCGAGGACGCACAGGTTCCCGATCGCGCGCATGAGCGTGTACGGGGCGACGTCCGGATCGATCTCGCCCGCCGCGACTCCCGCGTCGATCAGTGATCCGCAGGCCGGGACGAGCTCATCGAGCATGAGGGCATGTAGGCCTTGGAGGCCGGCGTCATCGGACTGTAGCGCCGCGCCCAGCCCGTGCTTGGTCACGAGGAACTCCACGAACGCGTCGACCCAACGCGAGAGCGCCTCGTTCGGGGCGATCGACTCTCCCAGGAGTCGTGGGGCCAGCGCGGCACATTCTTCGATCTGGTGCCGGTACACGGCGATGACCAGTTCCGCCCGGTTCGGAAAGTGACGGTAGACGGTGCCCACTCCGACCCCGGCACGGCCGGCGATGTCACGGATGGGCGCGTTCACCCCTTGCTCCACGAATACGGCCGCCGCGGCCGCCAAGAGGGTCTTGCGGGTGCGTTGCGCTCCCGCCGCTCGCACGCCGATCGGCTCGGTCACTTCTCTCCCCTTGCTCGCGGAACCATGTTCCGCTAAATTGACGGAACAATGTTCCGCCAAGTCTGGCAGGACCGCACCCTCGAAAGAGAGCACTCCTATGCCTATCAACCCGTCCGAACAGCAGCTCATCACGGTCAGGCCCATCATCGTCCCCGCGCCCGACCGAGACATCGAGCTGCGGGTGAAGGTCACCGCACCCGCGACCGGTGAGGACCTTCCCATCATCGTGTTCTCGCACGGCAACGCCTGGTCGATGGATGGCTACGCGCCACTCGTCGACCGCTGGGCTGCGGCGGGTTTCGTCGTCGTGCAGCCGACCCACCTCGATTCCCGTCGACACGGCATCGGGTTCGACGACCCCAGGTTCGGCACCATCTGGCGGACCCGGATCACCGACCTGCACGCCATCATCGATGACCTCGGCGGTGTCCTGGCCCGCGCCGGGGAACTGAACACCCGGGCTCGCCTCGACCGTGTGACCGTCGTCGGGCACTCCTGGGGCGCCCAGACGGTCGGCACCCTGCTCGGTGCCCGCGTGTTCGACTCCGACGGTAACCCCGGAGAGGGCTTCACCCACCCGGGGGTCAAGGCCGGCGTGCTCATCACGGCGACCGGCACCGGAGACACCCTCACCCCGTTCGCCGCCGAGCACCTGCCGTTCATGCGGCCGGACTACTCCACCATGACCGCGCCGGCGCTCGTCATCGCCGGGGACAAGGACCAGTCGGCGATGTCCACCCGGGGGCCGGACTGGTTCACCGACGCTTACAGCCTCTCCCCCGCCCCCAAGAGATTGCTCACCATCACCGACGGCGAGCACACCCTCGGCGGCATCGCCGGAGAGGCGGTCGCCGAGACCACCGACGAGGACCCGGCCCGCGTCGCACTGGTAGCGGACGCCGCCGCCGGCTACCTCCTCGACGCATTGGGCCTCGACCCCGCCCCCTGGAAGAAACTCATCGATGACGCTGCCACAGGACACGACGCCTACCAGGTCGAGAGCAAGGAATAGGAAGGAACGGGACGGGAGGGGAAGGACCGGGAAGGAACGGGAGGAGCAGAAGGGAGCACAGAGAGTCTGCCGGTTGACGAACCTCGGCCAGGTGAACGGTCCTGCATCTGAGGTGGGTGAGCCTCGGATTGAGAGTCTTGGGGTTGTTGGGCGTTGTGTGGGTGGTTGGTGGGGCGCCTCGGGTTTCTGGCTCTTGGGGTGGTTGGGCGGGGTGGGGGTGGGTTCTCCCTCCTTCCCCGCCGCGTGATTGTTGCCGCCCGCACCGCACACGTCAAGGCAATGTCGGGTGCTCTGGCAGCGGTGCTGGTGGCCTTGACCCGCACGGCACGGGCGGCGGTTTGGCGGCTATCGGGGAAGGGGGGAGAGTGGTTGAGGTCCCAACGGCCCCGGGCTTCGCCCGGTCCGGCCGCAGGCGGCCGGATGCCTTCCCTTCCCTCTGGTGTCCTCGTGGGCCGCGTCGCCACTACGTGACGGGTCCGGTCACGAAGTACCCGCTACAGGCCAGGCACGGGGCCGGGCGCGTCCCAGCGGTAGCCGGCTCTGGTCTTCTCAGCGATGATCTTGCTCGTAGCGCCATGTTGGGCGCCCAACATGGCGCTACGGACAAGATCATCATGATGGAGAGACAACACGGGGTTG
>NZ_JBEYLC010000054.1:0-41165 GCF_040635885.1 Nocardiopsis sp. NPDC006832
TCGCTACGAGCGCAAGGCTGAGCACTTCCTCGCGTTCGCCGGCATCGCCTGCACATTGATTTGCTTCCGCAGACTCACCAAATGAGATGAGCTCTAAGACAGGACGACAATGAAGATCCTACTGGCCCTACTCGCCATGCTCATACGGCTCTCTCACCCCTCGCGAGGCCTGCACACCACCCCCTACGGCTACGCCCACCAGCTCACCTCGGAAATCCGCCGCCGCTCCCGTCGGGTTCGGCGCTACGCCGAGAATCTGCCCGAGGCGACCGTGAGGGCGTGCTGCGCATGAGCACCGACGTTCCCGGACTCTCCGAGTCCTCCGAGCCCGCCGCGCTCTCACTCGTTCACCCGACCGCCTCGACCTCCAAGACCACGCGGTCCGACGAGTTGGTCGCGGGGATCTGCCGGCTCCTCGACCACCCCGGCCGACCTGCGCACGCCGCTTGGACGCTGGCTCGGGCCGACCGCCTCTTCTCCGAGCTCGATCGTCGGATCCGTTCCGGTGAGCCCCTGCCCTCCACCTGGCTCGCTTCCATGGTGCGGCCGTCCGCCCCGCCGGACGAGCGGGGGATCGCCTACGACTACGCCACTCACTGCTACGACTCGGTGAGCGAGGCGCTGCGCGAGGTCGGGGGAGTGGTGGTCGCCTGGCGGGCGTTGGCCGAGGCCGGCCGGTACTGGCGACGGTTGAACGACGCGCTGGTCGAACGCTCCCCGTTGCCCGAGCCCTGGTTGCGCGAGCCGCCCCGGGAGTAGGTCCCAAACCCGGTGGCCCCGTCGCCCGCACCCCGCACCGGGTCACCGGATTCCGCCCGGGAACCTTCTTACCGAGTTGGTGCGGGCCCCGGGTGGCCCTTCGCAGAGTTATCCACAGGTGTGAACCGTGGTCTGGTGCGAGGGCTCTTCTCGTGATCCCATTGATTTCGGGGGGACCCCTGGGCTCCCGCGCATTCCCCTGCCCGAAACCCCGATCCGGAGAAGTTCACAAAAGAACCCGAGCCAGCAGCAGATTCGGACCCCGGATTCGACGGAATCGACCCTAGCAAGGGCCTTCCTGGGGAAAGCATCCAGGTGAGTGAGGGCCTCGGCGACCACGCGAACGAAAGGCATGTGGATAAGTCAACCGAGTACTTTCGACACAGAACCTTGGGCGCCCCCGAGCATTCCAGATCTGGCCGAGTCGCCGGAAGCCATGGCGATATTGAAATCGCCGAGTGGGTCACTTCGGTGGTACTCGACATGCGCGAGGATGAGCCCTCGGATTGACCTAATGACGATACGAGCACACCGAAAGACCACCGGCTGACTCTAAAGGACGTCAAAGTGGACATGGGGGAAGGTGGACGTGGTATAAGCAGAATCTGATCTGCACCCGATCCGACCCACACGGCTCGATCCGGAGGTTCCGACATGGCCAGCAAGTTCAGCGAGCTCGCGATCGACTGCGCGGAGCCGGAGGTGCTCGCCCGCTTCTGGTGCGCGGTCCTGGACTACAGGGTGCTGGGGGTGGAGGACGAAGGCGCGTTCGTCGCCATCGGCCCGGCCACGGCCACAGAGGACGAGAAGCGCGTGGGGCCGGTGCCTCCGGCGCTGACCTTCGCCCGTGTGCCCGAGGGCAAGTCCGTCAAGAACCGGCTGCACATCGACGTCAACCCCACCGACCGGGAGCAGGCCGACGAGGTCCGCCGTCTGGTCGAACTCGGTGCCCGCCGAGTAGACAATGGGCAGAGCGAGTTCAGCTGGGTCGTTATGGCCGACCCGGAGGACAACGAGTTCTGCGTCCTGTCCACTCGCCGTCCCTGACACCACAAGGGGATCGCGCGCGGCAATGAGGACGAGCCGTGAGTGGGGCTTGAGGGCAGGGGGCCGGCCGGGCAAGATGAAGCCGGCCGCACGGCCCCCATCCCCCACGAAAGGCCACCCCTTGCAGAAGGCCACACGTAAACCCGGTCTCGGCCGGGATTTCAACCGCTTCTGGCTCGGGAGTCTGGCCAGTAACCTCGGCGACGGCATGATGGCCATCGCCCTGCCACTGGTGGCGGCGTTGTTCACCAACGACCCGCTCCTGGTGTCCGGGCTGATCGCCGCCCGCTTCCTGCCCTTCCTGTTGTTCGGTCTGGCCGCCGGGGTGGTCGTCGACCGGGTCGACCGGGTGCGGCTGATGATCGGCACCAACATGGCACGGTCGATCGCGCTCGTGGCCTTGGCCGTGCTCGTCGCGACCGGGCACGCCACGATCTGGGTCCTGTACGCGGTCATGTTCACCGTCATGACCTGCGAGGTGTTCTACGATCTGGCGGGCAAGGCGCTGATGCCCAACCTCGCCCCGGCCGGGACCATCGACCGGGCCAATGGGCGCATTGAGGGCGGGCGAACCGTCACCCAGGACTTCGCGGGCGGGCCGCTAGCCGGGTTCCTGTTCGCCATCATGGCGTTCGTTCCCATCGCGGCCAACGCCGGCGCCTACGTTCTCGGGGCGCTGGTCCTGCTCGGGTTGCCCTTGGCGGTGCGTCGTGCCCCCGGGCAAAATGCCGACGGGGCTGCCGGAGTGGCCGGGACCGGAGACAGTGGGCGGCCCTCGGCTCTGGTCGACCTGCGCGAGGGGTTCGTCTTCGTTTTCCGGGGAAGCTCCCTCGGCCCGATCCTGCTTTTCAACCTGGCGCTCAACGCCGCCTTCACCGCGCTGAGCGCCGTCATGGTGCTGATCGCGCAGAACCACTTCGGGGTGCCGGCGGCCCTGTACGGTGCGTTCCTCGGTTCATCCGCGGTGGGCGCGCTCCTGGGCGCGGTCACGGTCGGAGCGATGGTGGCTCGGCTGGGCCGGTTCCGCTTGGAGCTGGTGTTCTTCACCGTCACCGGCCTGTGCTTCCTGGGCTTCGGACTGGCCCCGAACGCCTACGCGGCCGTGGTGGCGTGGGTCGTGCTGGGCTTCGTGATCACCGCGTCCAACATCGTGATGCTCGGCGCCATCCAGCTGATCGTCCCGGGACACCAGTTGGGGAGGGTGATGTCGTTCGTGCAGGTGTCCGGCACCGCCTTCGGCCCGGTCGCGGCCCTTCTGGCGGGTCTCCTCGGGCGGGTGGAGCTGTACTACGTTCCGATCGCCTCGGGTGTGCTGGTGCTGGTCTCACTGGCCATGGCGGTGCCGGCCCTGCGCCGGGTGGTGACCGAGGCGGACCAGATCGAGGCCGCCCAGGTCATCGATCAGGTCGAACACCCGGAACCATGACCACTCCTGCCCCCTACCGCGACGATCTTGCTCTCAGCGCCGGTTTCGTGCTGCCCGGGCGCCCCACCGACCCACCCCACACCCGCCCCGTGAATCGGTGGGCTCTGAACCTCAGGCGCCCCCTGAACCGCCCCCGTACCCCTCGGAACCCCCCGAACCGCCCCACAGCCTGCTCCACCGAAATCGGCGCTGGGAGCAAGACCATTCGGCTTCGGCCGGGCCGGGGGTCAGCCGCGGAGGTGCCTGGCGGCCTGGGGGCCCGTGGGTTCGTCGTTGGGGTCGAGTTCGTGACTTCCTCCATTACTCCCGGCCAGGGAGGCACGGGCCCCACTGTCCTCGGAACCCGCGCCCCCGTTCGGTGTCACCTCCGCCTTGATCCTGGCCTCGCGGCGTAGGCGTTCCACCCGCCTCCTCGTGGTCAGGGTGTCCGGGTGCCGAGGTCCCAGTACCCGACCTCGGTCCCGCAGCAACTCCTCCAGGGCGCGCACCGCTCCTTCGGTCTCACCGGCGCGCGCACGCCAGAACGCCAGATCGTGCCGACAGCGCAGCGTGACGGGGTGGTCGGCGCCCAATACCTCCGCGCGGGTCCGAGCCAGCCGGCGGAACTCCTCCGCCGCCCCGCGCGGGTCTCCGATCCGGCCCCGCCAGTGGGCGAGGTTGTGCAAGGTGGTGAGTGTGTTCGGGTGGTCGGGTCCCAGATGTTCTCGTTGGTCCTCCAGGAGCCGGCGGGCCTCGGCGACCGCGCCGGCCAGGTCGCCGGTGTCGGCTCGGCACAGGGCCAGGTTCCCCCGGGTACCGAACACCTCCACCCGGTCGGCGCCGTGCCACCGGCGCAGGTCGTGCAGTAGGTGTCGGAAGCGCACCATGGCCCCGGTCGTGTCGCCGGCCCAGGCCCGCAAATAGGCCAGTGAATGCCGAACGCGCAGGGCGGTCGGCCCATCGGGCCCCTCCATCACCAGGTGCCGCTCGTAGGACTCCTCCAGTTCCCGGTAGGAACCCGCCATGAACATCTCCCGGTAGGGGAGCGGGCTCTCCGCGGCACCGGCCCAAGCGGGGGCACGGGTACGGAACAGCAGGGGGTGCGGGTCCACGTCCCACAACGAACCCGGGGGCGCGTGGGAGCGCAGTGCGTCGGTGCTCGACAACAGCCGCCACTCCAGGGAAGCTCCCCGGCAGGTGTCCGGCCACACCTTCATGAGCCCGTCGGCGGCCGTGCGCACGCTCTCCATGGTCGGTCGGGAGCGCGGGTGGTCGTGCGCGGCGATCACGAGTGGGGTGTCCCGGGTGATCAGGTGCAGGCGTTCCAGGGAGGCCAGCGCCAACCGGACCTCGTGCTCGGCGAGGCGCCGCGGCGGGTAGGTGCGGCGCCCCAGGTGATTGCGGAACGGTCGGGACACGAGCACCTGTTCGGGGGTGGCCAGGGGACCGAGTAGCGAGATCAGCCCCATGAGGGGGCGGGCCACCCCGATCGGACGGTGACGGTCGGCGCGCTCCAGCGCCGGTTCGCGGGCGTCGCGGGAGTCGCCGAGCAGCTCCAGGTAGTCCGAACAGGCGGTGCGGCGATCCGCCATGTAGGCGACGGCCTGGCCCAGAGAGAGCGGGTGGTGGTCGAGGGCGGCGGCGAGGGCGTCGAGTTCGGCGGGAGAGTGGGCGACACCGGCCTCGGTGAGGGCGGAGCGCAGGTAGGCGCGGGCCTCGGCCCGGGTGAACGAGGAGACCTCGACCGGGCGCCGACCGGGAGGGGTGAAACGTTCGGTGGGCAGCCGGGTGGTGACGATCATCCGCCCCTTCTCGCGCCCCCGGGCCTGGCCGTCGGTGCGGGGTCGGTGACCGAGCGGCGGCCACAGGTCGTCGAAGTCGCGGGGGTCGGTCAGGTGGTCCCACACCACCAACCAGCGGGGGTCCACGCCTTGGGGAGGGTCGTACAGCCACGACAGGAATCGGCCGGCGGCGAGCTCGGGGTCGTCGGGGCAGTGGTCGAGGACCCGACGGGCCGCGTGGGAGTAGGCGAAGACCACGCCCTCCCGGTCGGTGGCGTCGGCCCACACCACGAGGGTGTCGGGGTGGTCGGTCAGCAGCGCCCGGGCGTGGTGCGCGGCCAGCTGGGTCTTGCCCACACCGGCGGGTCCCGTGAGCACCTGATCTTCGACGAGCGGTGGGGGGAGTTCCCGCCGGTGGAAGTGCGCGACCTGTTCGGGGACGGGAACGGGCCCGCCCTTGTCGCTGTGTCCGGGAGCCAACGGCCACACCCTTCCCAGGGTTAAGGGGTTTCGGTCGATCCAGTTCCCATCACAGAGGGGAGTCAATCCCATCGTTTTTGTCATCCCAGGTCGACGAGTCGGTGTGCTCGAAACGTGACCGAAACCGGGCGAGAGGCAAGGGGAGGGACGCGGCGCGTGGGAGCGAGCCCAGCGCCCGATCGGAGGTGGAGGCGTCCCGAAGGGGGGCCCGGGCCCGGGGGCGGCGGTCGAAGACCTCGACGAGGCCCACCGCGGTCAGGGCGAAGAGAGTGCCGAAGAGTGAGCCCACGCCGTTGACGAGAAGATCACCGGTATCGGGCAACCGATCCGCGGCGAGAACCCACTGGGTGGTCTCGATGGTCGAGGACAGGGCGGGGCCGAACAGAAGCCGGGCCGACCACGAGGAGAACGCGAAGAACGCGGCGATGCCGATCGGCACGAACAGCAGCGTGTTCAGGACCCGTTCCTGGAGGGCGAGGCCACCGGTGACACTCCATGGTCCCTCTTCCTCGTACCGGGCGACCTGGGCGTCCATGAACTCCAATTCCCGCTCGATGGTCTCCACGGCGATCCGCTCCGCCTCGGACTCCGGCTCCACCGGTGTGCCCTCGGCATCGATCACGGCCAGGGCGCCGTCCGGGCCTTCATACACGTGGAGAACTTCCGAGGCCGGGTCTTCCACCTCGGCTTTTTCGGCCCGCTCGGTCGTCGTCGGTTCCGTTGGCGAATAGTGGATCACGCGGCCGTCATCGAGTGTCACTCCGAAATTTTCGGGCCCTTTCGGGACACCGATGTCCTGGAAGGACGCCCGTGGATCCCAGATGACATGGCGATCCGATTCACCGATCGCGCCCAGACCGCTCAAGGGGGCCGTCAAGACCAGTAGGTACAGGGCCGACAGACACAGAGTCATCGCCCGCATGGCCGGTCGCCGCCCGGCCAGGAACAACGCCACGACCAGTCCCAAGGCCAACGCGAGTGTGGTGGTCAGGGGGTTCACGTAGAAGAGGACTGTCCACATAGTGGGCGACACTAACGCGAGATCGGGTTCAGGCCACCGTGATCCACGAGTACCCGGTGCCGGCCGAAGGGTTGTCCTGGCTGCTGCGCCGCCGCCCCGGACGGACCCTCACCGAACGCGCTCAGGTCCCGCCCGGCCGGCCCGAAGGCCGACGACCGACCCGGCCGGTCTTCAACCGCCGACGATGCTCTGGGCGAGGTCGGTTCGTTCGTCCGCCTGTTCCAGGCGCAGTGATTCCGCCACCGTGCGCAGGGTCGACTCCCTCGTGGAACCGGCCGGCCGGACCGCGGCGATCAAGTCCTCCGACAGTCGGATCCGGACCTCGCTGGGGACGCCCCCGCGCGGGACCGTCGGCCCTCCCCGGTACAGGAGGACCAACCTCTCTTCCGCCATGCACTCCACACCGCTGAAGTCGCAGTCGGCGAGCACGCCCTGATCGACGAGCTCCTCGGACCAACTGATCACGTGCACGTCGTCGGTCTCCTCGCCGGCCCGGGCGTAGGTGACCCGCAGCCCCTCGCGCACCTCGTTCGCGTGGATCGGGGACCACTCCGGGTGGTCGAGCACCGCGATCCGGTCCGTGAAGCCCTCGACCTGGGACAGGGAACGCCGGTCGGAGTGCCGGTCGCGCATGAGGTCGGAGGCCAGGGGCAGCACGAGCAGCGACACCAGCACCACTGCCACGCCCGGAAGCACGCCCGGTTGCCAGGGCCCCCGGACCCGGAAGGCGAGCATGCACACGCCCATGGCCACCGTGGTCACCAGCGCGGTCACCACGGCGGAGTTCAGCGCGACGTCACCGGGCAGCGGCGAGAACGAGGGCGCGAGCAGCCCCAGGATCACGGGCACGGCCATGGCGGTGCCCACGACCAGGGCGGCCGTCGAAGTGGTGTGGTTGACCCCCGCGCCCATCAGCCAGCGTCTGGCCAACAGCCACATGAGGAGGATGCCGCCGACGGTGACCGGGGCGAGCAGGAAGGTCCACGTCCCCACACCGCTCAGGAACAGGGCACGGGAGGTGTTCCAGACCCCGACCGGGAACAGCGACATCGTCGGAGCCGCCACCAGGCACAAAGCGAGGATCGCACCGACCGCGGCCATCCGTGGTCGACCAGTGGGCGCACTCGGCAGCACACCATCCATCGAATCCGTCCTCCCGACGGGAGGGCAACGTTACGCCTGTTGGTGCTTGATCGCCAGATGTGAAACGGGGGGTCGTCCTTGACCCTCCGTTCCGCCGCTCAGAACCTCAACGACCCAGTTTGCGCACGTAGGGCCGTCGGGCCAGCTCGAACTGGGACCACTTCGGGTCGAGCTGCGTGCGCAGTTGGATCTTCCCCTCGGACCAGTCCATCAACGCGGTCTCGAACTCGGGCAGCACGCCGGATTCCGGGTCGAGGTAGTAGATGTACATGCGTTGCCCGGCCCCGGACTGTCGCATGAACAGGGCGCCGTCGTCGCCGAGGATCTGCTTGAGCCCCGCCTCCAGTTCGGCGAGGGCCGTGCTGGAGGAGTCCTTGGGCAGACGATCGGAGTCGGCGTCGGTGTAGGGCACCAGTACCTGTACGAACAGCGACAGCGCCGGGTATTCGCGACGGGTCACGGGGTGGCGTAGCAGGATCTCCACCGCGCCCTGCAACGGCAGCCGCCCGTGCAGGGTCACCCACCCGTCGGTGCCGCCGAGCAGGTCGCCCATCTGCTTGGCGACGGACGGCATGGAGGTGGGCGGAAGCGGGTCCAGGGGCCGCTCGTCCAGGGGCTCGACCCTCCCCACCCAGCGCACCACCTGGTCCTCGCCCAGGGCGAGCAGGGTGACGTGGTCGGCGAGCCTTCTACGGGTCTCGGTCGACAGGAACATGTTGTCGGGGTGGTACACGCCCACGTCGATCCGGCCGTTGGCCTGGTCCACGCGCATGGACACGGACACGTGCGACAGGTCGAGTTCGTGGTCTTCCCAGTTCACCGTGGCGGTGAGCCGGTCGTGGTCGGCGGGAAGGACCGGGCGGAACGTCCACTCGGCGTCGTCGGGCGCCGAACGGGACCAGCGCTCGGAGACCACCCGCGCGTCCTCGGTGGCTCCTGGACGCAGCGTCATCGCGTAGGCGGGCGCGTCGGTGAGCCTGGAGGGGTCGTCGAGCGCGGCGAGCTGCTCCAGCAGCTTGGCGGGGTCGATGTCGGTCGACAGGTCCATGTCGTCGAGACCACCGGCCTGCGGCTCCGGCGCCTTGCCGATCTCCCAGTCCATGTCCGGATGGATCGCCCGGACCAGCTCGGAGACCTTTTCGGACGTCTCTGGGGCGACGGGTGTGCCGGAGTCAACGGACTCGGCCAACGCCGGTCGCAGGGACGGCCAGGCGTCCCAGAAGGCGGCCACCGCGGCGGTGGCGACCGAGGCGGAGGAATCGGTGGAGTCGTTGGATCGGCGACGACGGAACAGAGCCATGTGTTGATTTTCGCAGAACCCGGTGAGTACCTCCGCCCGCACACGGCGGGTACCTCCGCCTGCTCCGGGCGCATAGTCTGGAGGGCACTATGACTTTGCGTGTACTGGCGGCCATGTCCGGCGGGGTCGACTCCGCCGTCGCCGCGGCCCGAGTGGCCGAGGCGGGCTACGACGTCACCGGCGTCCACCTGGCCCTTTCCAAGAACCCACAGTCCTACCGCACCGGCGCACGAGGCTGTTGCACGGTGGAGGACTCCCACGACGCCCGCCGCGCCGCGGACGTCATCGGCATCCCCTTCTACGTGTGGGACATGTCGGAGGAGTTCGATCGCGAGGTGGTGCAGGACTTCGTCGCCGAGTACGAGTCGGGCAACACCCCCAACCCGTGTCTGCGCTGCAACGAGAAGATCAAGTTCGAGGCGGTGCTGGACCGCGCGATCGCGCTCGGCTTCGACGCGGTGGCGACCGGTCACCACGTGCGCAAGCTCGACGGTCGGCTGGTGCGCAGCGTGGACGAGGCCAAGGACCAGTCGTACGTGCTGGGCGTGCTCAACGCCGAGCAGTTGGAGCACGCGATGTTCCCGCTGGGCGACTGCACCAAGGACGAGGTGCGCGCGGAGGCGGAGCGGCGCGGACTGTCGGTGGCCGACAAGCCCGACAGCCACGACATCTGCTTCATCGCCGACGGTGACACCGCCGGGTTCCTCAACGAGCGCCTGGGGGAGAAGCCGGGGCCGATCCAGGACGAGGACGGAAACGTGGTCGGCACCCACCGGGGTTCGCACGGCTTCACCATCGGTCAGCGCAAGGGCCTGGGGCTGGGTGGTGCGCCCGACCCGCGCTACGTGCTGTCCATCGAGCCGGTGAACAACACGGTGACGGTGGGCCCGCGCGAGTCGCTGCGGGTGGACGGGATCGTGGGCCGCAAGCCGGTCTGGAGCGGGGGTGGCCCGCTGACCGAGCCGACCGAGTGCCACGTGCAGTTGCGTGCGCACGGCGAGGTGTACCCGGCGACGGTGTGGCAGCGCGACGCCGACGAGGGCCCCGAACTGGTGGTTCGGCTGGCCGAGCCCGCCAAGGGAGTGGCCTCGGGTCAGGCCGTGGTGGTCTACGAGGGTGACGCGGTTCTGGGGTCGGCGACCATCGCCGCCACCTCGCGCCTGGAGGACTCCATCGCCTGAACGGAGCGCTCACTTATCGGGCGATGTGGGACGAACAACGCAGTTTTTTCGACCTTGGCCACTTGCCGAACTTAGGTAAGGCAATGCAAAGTTGGTGGTGCCAAGGTCAGAAGGGGTCGTTCCATGCCGCAGTTCGCGTTCCTTGAGGGGCAGCCCTTCTGGGTGGTCTACGTCACCCTGCTCGTGGTGATCATGCTGCGCGCCCCCGCCACCCACCTGCTGGGTCGGGGAGTGGGCGCCGGGGTCAGCCGCGGCCGGATCGGCGAACGCCTGGGCCCCAAGCTGGACGCCGCCAAGGCGCGCATCGACCGTTATGGCGCGCCCGTGGTCACGCTCAGCTTCCTCACCGTGGGAATGCAGACCGCCATCCACTTCGCCTCGGGCGCCGTGCGCATGCGCTTTCCCGTCTACATCGTCGCGACGCTCATCGGCGGACTGATCTGGGCCGGGCTGTGGGGCACGGTCATCTCCGGGCTGGTCGGCGGCTGGCTGGTGCTGTTCCTCAACTCGCCCTGGACCGCCGTGGGCGTGGTCGCCGTGGCGACCGTGGCCGTCACGGTGCTGGTGCTGCGCAACCGCCGCAAGCGGGACAAGGGCGAACGGGACGGTGGGGCCACCGACGACGAGGAGAGGGCGCCCGCCGAGGCGGCCTGATCCCGGCCCCTCGGCTCGCTGGAACCCGTACGGTGGGGCCATGCGCATCTCGACGGACGCGATCCTGTTCGACATCGACGGCACGCTCGTGGACTCCACCCCGGTGGTGGAGCGCACCTGGCGTGTGTGGGCCGAGTCCCACGGAATCGACCCCGAAGCGGTCCTGAGGGTCTCCCATGGGCGACGCTCCGAGGACACGATCGCCATGTTCCTGCCCGCCGAGCGGATCGAGGAGGCCACCGACGAGCTGGAGGAACTCGAACTCGACGACGTGGACGCGGTCAAGGCCCTGCCCGCCACCGGCGAACTCCTCAAGGCCATGCCCGCCGACCGCTGGGCCGCCGTCACCTCCGGTGGGCGCCGGCTGATGTGCGAGCGCCTGGCCGCCGCCGGGCTGCCCCTCCCCGAGGTCCTGGTCGCGGCGGAGGACGTCAGCGTCGGCAAACCCGACCCCCAGGGCTATCTGAAGGCCGCCGCCGCACTCGGCCACGACGTCGAACGCTGCCTGGTCATCGAGGACGCGCCCGCCGGAATCCGCGCGGGGGTGGCCTCCGGAGCCACCGTGCTGGCCGTGGCCACCTCCCACGACGCCACCGACCTGGAGGGCCTGGGCGCCGTCGCCATTGTCGACGACCTCACCGCCTGCACACTGGAGATCACCCCCGACGGCCCCGTGCTCACCCTGGCCTGAGGCCGTATTGCTCTAACCTTGGGCAACGTGAGTCAACAGCAGCCCTACCCCTGGCCCGTCGCGTCCGCCACCGGTGTCGGATCCTGGCCCGGCGAGGACCCGGACGAGGCCACGCGCACCGTCCTCGGTGAACTCCCGGACCTTCCACACCTGCCCGAACTCCCCGAGCGGGGTGCCGGCGCCGACATGATCGGTCGCACCGCCGGACTCCTCGTGGACCTGCCCGTGGAGACACAACCCACCGGATGGCGGGTGGCCGACACCCCCGGCCGGGACCTGGTCCGCGCCGGCAGCTTCCTGGCCTACGACCTGGACGCCCTCACCGATCACGCCCACACCTACGAGGGCCCGTTGAAGATCCAGGTGGCGGGGCCGTGGACGATGGCGGCGTCGATGGAGCTGCGCAACGGACAGCGGATGGTCTCCGACCTCGGAGCCTGCCGCGACCTGGCCGAATCGCACCTGGAAGGCGTCCTCGCCCACCTCGCGGACGTGCGCACCCGCGCCCCCGGAGCCCGGATCATCGTGCAGGTCGACGAGCCCTCACTACCGGCGGTGCTGGTGGGTTCCCTGCCCACCGCCAGCGGCTTCGGGCTCTTGCCCGCCGTGGACCGGGTGCGAGTGGAAGCGACGTTGCGCGACCTGTTCGCCGCGCTCGACGAGGCCGGCGCGGTACCGGCCGCGCACTGCTGCGCCCCGTCGGTTCCCGTCGACCTGTTGCGGCGCAGTGGTGCCCGCGCGATCGGCATGGACGCGCACCTGATCGACCGCGCCCACGACGAGATGCTCGGCACCGCGGCGGAGGACGGAGTGGGCTTCATGTTCGGCGTCGTGCCCTCGGTGGACGGCCGTGAAATGTCCGACCCCGCGCGTAACGTCGATCCCGTACGCGAGCTCTGGAACCGGCTGGGGTTGGCCCCCGACCTGCTCTCCCGCGCGGTGGTCACCACACCCGCCTGTGGGTTGGCGGGCGCCTCGCCCCGGCACGCCAGAGCGGCCCTCAAGGCCGTCAGAGACGGGGCCAGGGTCCTTCGGGACGAACCCCGTAAGTAAGCCTCCCCCGAACCCGCACTCCCCCGGACACCCCCGCGAGAACAACCAGAAAGGCTGCAGTGAGCGCGCCCGACAACACCACTGTTCCCGACGAGGTACGCGCCCGGCACGCCGAGTTGTGTCGTGAGCTGGACGACCACGGCTACCGGTACTACATGGGTGCCCCCATCATCTCCGACGCCGAGTACGACACGCTCATGCTCGAATTGCGCGACATCGAGGACCGCCACCCGATCCTCATCACCCAGGACTCGCCCACCCAGAAGGTGGGGGCGCCCATCAGCGTCGACTTCGCCGCGGTCGAGCACCTGGTGCGGATGGAGAGCCTGGGCAACGCCTTCGACTCCGACGAGCTCAACGCCTGGGCCGACCGCGCCTCGGCGGAGGTCCCGGTCGACGCCTACCTGTGCGAGCTGAAGATCGACGGGCTGGCCGTGGACCTGGTCTACGAACAGGGCCGCCTGGTACGGGCCGCCACTCGTGGCGACGGCCGGGTGGGCGAGGACATCACCCTGAACGTGCGCACCATCGGAGTGGTCCCCGAGCGGCTCGACGAGAGCGTGCGGGCCGCCCCCGAACTGCTGGAGGTGCGTGGCGAGGTCTTCCTGCCGGTGGAGGCCTTCCACGAGCTCAACAAGCGCATCGCCGACGAGGGCTCGCACGCGCCGTTCGCCAACCCGCGCAACGCCGCCGCCGGGTCGCTGCGGCAGAAGGACCCGCGGGTGACCGCGACCCGACCGCTGTCGATGATCGTGCACGGTGTGGGCGCGTACGTCCCCGCCGGGTACAGCGAGGCGGAGGGTGGCTGGGGCGTCGACTCCCCGGAGAGCGCGCCGCAGGAGGTGAAGCTCACCAGCCAGTCGAAGACCTACACCCTGCTCGGCGAGTGGGGGCTGCCGCTCAGTGACCGGTACAAGGTGGTGGCCACCATGGACGAGGTCCG
The DNA here is from genome assembly GCF_040635885.1 of Nocardiopsis sp. NPDC006832. Classification (NCBI taxonomy): domain Bacteria; kingdom Bacillati; phylum Actinomycetota; class Actinomycetes; order Streptosporangiales; family Nocardiopsidaceae; genus Nocardiopsis; species Nocardiopsis sp. NPDC006832. Next base: position 13,459 of record NZ_JBEYLC010000054.1, read on the forward strand.
CGAGTACGTGGGCCACTACCAGGAACACCGGCACGATCCCGCCTACGAGATCGACGGCATCGTCGTCAAGGTGGACGACTTCGGGTTGCAGCGTCGGCTCGGTTCCACCAGTCGGGCGCCACGCTGGGCCATCGCCTACAAGTACCCGCCGGAGGAGGTCACCACCAAGCTGGTCGACATCAAGGTGGGCGTGGGTCGCACCGGCCGGGTCACCCCGTACGGGGTGATGGAACCGGTGTTGGTCGCGGGTTCGGAGGTGGAGTTCGCGACCCTGCACAACGCCCAGGAGGTGGCCCGCAAGGCCGTGCTGATCGGTGACACCGTGGTGTTGCGCAAGGCGGGCGACGTCATTCCGGAGATCGTCGGCCCGGTGACCGAGCGCCGCGACGGCACCGAGCGCGAGTTCGTCATGCCCAAGGAGTGCCCCGAGTGCGGCACGAGGCTGGGGCAGCAGAAGGAGGGCGACGTCGACCTGCGCTGCCCCAACGCCCGTTCCTGCCCAGGGCAGCTCCGTGAGCGCATCGCCTTCATCGCCGGTCGCAAGGCCCTGGACATCGAGGCGCTGGGGTACGTGGCCGCCACCGCGCTCACGCAGCCGGTGGAGCCGGCCGACCCGGCGCTCAAGGACGAGGGCGACCTGTTCGACCTCACCGTCGACCGGCTGTTGCCGATCCGCACCTACGTGCTGGATCCGGACACCACCGAGCCCAAGACCGATCCCAAGACCGGGGACCCCAAGGTCGTCTCCTTCTTCGCCAACCTCAAGGGCGAGCCGAAGAAGACCGTGGAGAAGCTCTTCGACCAGCTGGAGGAGGCCAAGAAGAAGCCGCTGTGGCGGATCCTGGTCTCCCTGTCCATCCGGCACGTGGGCCCGCGCGCGGCCGAGGACCTGGCCCGGCACTTCCGGTCGATGGACGCCATCCGTCAGGCCTCCGAGGAGGAATTGGCCGCGGTGGACGGTATCGGACCGACGATCGCCAAGTCGGTGCGCGAGTGGTTCGAGGTGGACTGGCACGCCGAGATCGTCCGCAAGTGGGCGGACGCGGGCGTGCGCATGGAGGACGAGGGGCAGGCCCCTGGTTCGCGGTTGCTGGAGGGGGTGTCGGTGGTGGTCACCGGTTCCCTGGAGGGCTTCACCCGCGATGGCGCCAAGGAGTCCATCGCCGAGGAGGGCGGCCGGGCCACGAGCTCGGTGTCCAAGAAGACCTCGTTCGTGGTGGTGGGCGACGCCCCCGGTTCCAAGTACGACAAGGCCGTGAAGTTGGGTGTTCCGGTCCTGGACGAGGCGGGGTTCCGGACCCTGCTGGAACAGGGAGTGGAGGCCGCCGAGAGCGTGCGGATCAACCCGCAGGAGGAACCCGAGGAGGACGCGGGGGAGTGAATCCCCTGGTCAGGGCGTGACGAGAAACGGGCGGGCACACCCCGCCCGTTTCCTTCTGTTGGGAGTGACCAACAAATTGGTTAACGCATAGTTCCTGTCATGCGACAGTTGGTGACGAAACCGCGTAAGCTGGGCGCCAACGCACCGGATACGGACCCGCCCGTATCTCGGATTACGGTCATGAGGTTCGAGGACACGGATGAAGGACCCCATCGCTACCCGGGACGTCGGGCCCCGCGCCGGTACCCCGCTGTGGCTCTACATGGCGGGAACCACCGCCGCCGGGGCCCTGCTCTTGGGCGTCTCCAGTCTCGAACTCGGCATGGAACAGCTCATCCTGCTCAGCCGGGAACCCCTGGTCTGGGTCATGTTGTGCATGGTGGTGCTGGGCGAACTCAGACCCATCGCCATGCCCGGACAGTCCCCGGGCTCCGGCGCGCCCACCTCGCTGCCCTTCACCTTCGCGCTCGTCATCTTCTACGGGCTGCCCATCGCCGCGATCGTCCAGTGCTCCGCCACGATCGTCGCGGGTGTGGCCCGCGCCCACGCCCCGCATCGCACCGCCTTCAACGCCGCCCAGTACGTGCTGACCCTGGGCGTGGCCGACGCCGTCCTACGCCTGGTCATGCCCGAGCTCGTCACCACCCCGTGGGTACCGGTGGGCGGCGAGATCGTCGTCATCGCCCTGGCCGGCGCGGCCTCCTTCGTGGTCAACCGCATCCTGGTGCTGTGCGCCGTGGCCATGCACGAACGCGTGCCGCTGCGCCAGGTCATGTTCAAGGGACTGCGCCAGCAGATCTACGTCAACGGGGTGCTGCTCAGCCTGGCCCCGCTGATCGTCATCGCCATGACCCACTCGGTGCTTTACGTGCCGCTGTTCGCGTTCCCGCTCGGAGCCCTCTACACCAGCGCCCTGCTGCTGGTGAAACGCGACCACCAGGCCAACCACGACGAACTCACCGGGCTGGCCAACCGCAAGCTCCTCACCGTCCGGTCGCGCCGCGAGATCGTCCGCGCGCACCAGGAGGGCACCAGGGTGGGCCTGCTCATCCTGGACCTGGACAGGTTCAAGGAGGTCAACGACACCCTCGGCCACCCCACCGGGGACCGGCTGCTGCAGACCCTGGCGCAACGACTCACCCACAGCGTGCGGCCCAACGACCTGGTGTCCCGGCTGGGCGGCGACGAGTTCGCGATCCTGCTGCCCAAGGTCCGCGACACCGAGTCCGCCCGCGAGGTGGCCCTGCGACTGCGCGGCGCCCTCGCCGAACCGGTGCGCCTGGAGGGCATGGACTTCGACCTACAGGTCAGCACCGGCATCGCCCTCTACCCGGACGACGCACCCGACTTCGAGTCGCTCATGCAGCGCGCCGACGTCGCCATGTACGTCGCCAAGACCGACCGCACCGGGGTGGAGTCCTACGACCCGGGCAAGGATCGTAATTCCACCGCCCGGCTGAGCATGTACAGCGAGCTTCGACGCGGGCTGGTCGACGGCGCCCTGGAGATGCGTTACCAGCCCAAGATCGGGTTGGCCGACGGTCGCGCCGTCGGACTGGAGGCCCTGGCGCGGTGGCGACACCCCTCCCAGGGGCTGCTCGCCCCCGACGAGTTCCTGCCGATCGTCGAACACTCCAACCTGTTCAGGGCCTTCTCCGCCCAGGTCCTGGACATCACCCTGGCCCGCGCGGCCGACTGGCACGCCGAGGGCCTCACCCTGCCGGTCTCGGTCAACCTGGGCGTGCGCGAACTCCTCGACCCCGAGCTGCCCGACACCGTCGCCGCGGCCCTGCGCGAATACGGGGTGCCCGCCCGACGCCTGGTCCTGGAGATCGCTGAACAGTCCCTCATCAACGACCCGGAGGCCGCCACCGAGGCCGTGGAGCGGCTCCGGGAACTCGGCGTGGGGTTGGCCCTGGACGACTTCGGCACCGGACACTTCACCCTCGCCCAGCTCGCGGGACTGCCCCTGGACGAGGTGAAGATCCACGAGTCGTTCACCACGCGCCTGGCCGAGGAGACGTCTCGGGGATACACCGTGGTGCGCGCCGCCATCACCCTGGTCCGGGCCCTGGGCATGCGGGCCACCGCCGAGGGCGTGAGCAGCGCGGAGTTGGCCGAGGCCGCCCTGGAGGCCGGTTGCCACTCCGCCCAGGGCCACCACTTCGCCGAACCCATGCACCCCCGCGACGTGCTGCCCTGGTGGACCGCCCACACCACCCCGACCCCCACCGGACCCCAGTGACGGCCTGACCGGTTGTGGCCAGGGCGCCCGATTCCGAATGGAACCGCAGTTCACGAGGGACTTGGGTTTCCGGCTCGCGGTGATCGTGGCGGGGGCCATGATCACGAAGGGTGTGCCGATGCTAACTTGAACCGCGTCCCATTTGGTCGGTCATGACAGAGGATATTTCCCTATGCCCTTGCATGAAGTGGGTGTCAACGTTCAAGACGCCTATGGAGCGGGTGCCGCGGCCGAAGAGTACGCGTCTGCGTTCAACGGCCTGCACGATGACTTCAACGGTGTCCTGTCTTCGGCTTCGGCTGCCTGTGCCGATGATCCGAGGGTCGGTGGTTGGTCGGAGTACGGGGAGGAACAGGCCGAGGCTATAGCCAGAGTTGAGAACCACGGGGTTTCGCTAGCAGAGAACGTTCAGGGTGGTGCATCCGAAACGGCGAATACCGATGGCCAGGCATCAGAGGTCTATAACTCGGCGGATGCGCCGATGGCGCGTCCTGTCAACTTCCGATAACCGTATTATTTTCATTATTATCCGTCTCGGAAACCAGGAAAGTCGTGTATTTTTCCCCCACTCCTTGCGATATCGACACCGCAAAACTCGACCAAGCCGCCGACGACATGATGGAGATCGTCGGGCGGATTACCGGAAAAAGCGGAGATCTGGAGTCACTGTTCACGGACGCCGCGCTAGAGTTCTCCGATCTGATCGCAGAGAATCTCATGTCCACCGCGAACGAAAATCATTCGGCGTGGACATCGGCTTTGACCTCCTGCTGGCACGTTTGGGGGGTGGTAAGTAAATGGAGTGGTGACGTCGAACGCTACCAGTCACGGATTGCTTCCCTTCAGGAAGAATGGGATACGGCGGTTGGTAATAACTTCGGTTTTCCAGAGGACGATGCTGGTGGGATCGAAGCGCGTAGAGCGTTGGCAGGTGTCCTCAATGACCGAGCACAGGGCCACTGGGAAACTCTGGAAGGAGAAGCGGAGGACAACTCTGAAAACCTGAAGGGTGGACCCACCGTGTCCAATCTTCGGGAACTGGTCGACGCCGGGGTTCTAGGGTTTGCGGCGTACAATGCTACTCGGCAGATCATGTACTACCCGTCCACGTTCGATACTGGAACGAGGGACGCTGAGAACATGGCTGATTATCTGACCGGGGAAAAAGAGCTTGATGATGAGTACTACCGGCTTTTGGAGCAATTGGCCGCTCTCACTGCTCTTGCTGGAGATGCAAAACGCAATGGAGGCCAGCCTCGGGGTTATGAACTCGAATATCTAGAGGAATTCTATGATGCCCTGGATGAAGAGGTTGAAGGAGGGGTGGTCGAACTTCCTGGGAAGCTCGATGGTGAGCATCTGAGTGACTCGCAAAGAGAAAATGCTCTTGGCGCCTTGGGTGACGGGCTTCTTGTGCTTTCTGATGAGGCTGTCGGAGGTGGTTACGATTCCGTTCCTGCAAGCGTCCAAGATGTTCTTGAAGGGCCGGATTTCAGCACTGACCAAACTGGACGTGGTGCCGGAAATATCCTTCAGAACTGGCGGGATCAGGCTGCGGGGTTGGGTGAATTGTTTGTTCATGCTGATGAAACATTGGAAGCTGGTGCGGAGTTCTCCACTCGTTTGATAGATACTGTTTCCAAAGAAGTGGATCGTATTATTCATCTGCCGGGCCAAGGCGCGACTGATGACAACGCTATGTCCATACTCCTGGAAGTGGCTACACGCAATGATGATGCGAACTATGCATTGCTCACAGGAGAGTACCCGGAAGGGGTGGATGTCCCTCTTCCTTGGGGTGGGCCAAATGCGGATAGCAACCGAGAAAATGCGCTAGTGCACCTGTACACCCATGATTGGGGGGACGATGGGGCGGCGGTCCGCAAAATCACCGATTGGATATCAGATGGCCCTGCGGCCGGTGATAATGACACCGAAGATGAGCATCGTGAAACAGCCCTGCTGGCCTTGATGGAACTTATGGTGGACAGTGGATTCCAAGATTCTTTGTTCAACACGGGAAGCCACGTAGACGATGGCGATGTCACTTGGCATAATGTCTCGGCCAGTCATCTGAATTCAGAATTGGCAGATAGTTTTGCCGATATATTCATCGCTTTCCAGGATGATTTTGCCAATACTGATGGGATTCCAGGCAACGTTGAAATCGGTTTAGGTGAGGGGCTTGAAATTACCGATGAAGCTCGGATGGCTTTTACTCGGTTCGCGGTGGGAGATCCTGATGCGGCGGCCAAGATATACGGAGAATCTCTGCTCACCACGGCTGAAGCTATGGAGGAGTATGCAACCAACACCGGGGAGAGGGAACACGGACCGGCTCACTCTGCTGCGGGTCTCCAGGCGCTAGTTGAGGTTGCTTTGTTGAACGAGAGCACAATGCGTGAGGCGAATGACCAAGAGTTTGCCGAATATCGCAACAAGGTAAACACTGCCGCTATCAACCTTATTGGCGGCGCCGCCGGCGATAAGGGAGCCTCCGGATTGATCGTGGAGATCGGCAAGGCTATTGCGGGTGAGGCGTTTGCGGTCTCTGACGAGTCGGGGAAACCCCATGTGGGAGTGAACGGTGAGTGGGTGGAATCCGAACGCATGATGGGGTACGCCCTTGGTGTTGCGGCGGAGCAGGATCCAGAGCTCATGTCAGTGCTCGAAGAAAATGGTATTGCGAAGAAGGATGGGTCTGGAAATCTTTATATCCCGCCTGATCATGTCGATTGGGAGATTTCTGGATCTGAAAGTGCTCTTTCTGACTATTATCATAAAATTGATCAAAGAGATTGGCCCGACGGCGAAAGTGACACCAGGGACGCCGTTGAGAATTTTATTAACGCCTTTGATCGTACGGCGTCGAAATGGGAAGAGCATATCGTGGATGAAACTGGAGAAAGGGTGAAAGAGGAAGATGAATAATCCTCCCTGGAGTCGCCTTTGCGAGCATCTCGGGCGACTTATATTAAATTATACCTCTTTTCTGGTCGTGTTGGCTATTATGTGCGGGTGTTCTGTTCTTGGTCCCTCCCACAGTATCCATGAGCCGGGGGAGTCTCCAGAGTTCAGGGATTCGATTAGTGAGGTCGCCTGGACCTGGGAGCCTCCCCGGGGTGCAGATAGTCTGGTCGTCCGCAGGATAGATCAGGGAGTCGTGGTTCTTTTCGAGACTGGTGTCGTCGCTCTATCCGGTGAAACGGGCGAGGAGCTCTGGTCTTACCATGATCGAAGCCGGGAGTTCATTGGAAATGTCGCGAGTGGGGGTGAGTATGTCGTCCTTTACGACCAAGAGGAGTCACGGGTAGTGCTCTTTGAGAGCGATGCGGGGAGGATTGCATATGAGTACACGCAAGACTTGACGGGTATCGATTATACCCATGATTCTTCTTTCGGTCATTTGCGTCCTGCCATGGCCGGCATCACCGATGACACCTGGATTGTTCGTTGGGAGGACTCGGCCAGCTCTTATGACCTGTCAACCGGGGAACGACTGTGGTCCGTGTCGAACGTGCCGAACTGTTCCGATGTGGGCCAGGTGGATGACTTGACGGTGAGGAAGGATGTTGTGGTGGCCGCCACTACCTGCTTCGAACATCCTGAGGACGAGGAGACCGTGGCCTGGACAGTAGGGTGGGATTTCACATCGGAGCTGGTAGGGCTTTCCCCCGAGACGGGGGAGGAGCTCTGGCGCTTCGAACACACTATCGGGCGGATGCCCATCGACTCCCTGGAGCGCACCATCAGTTCACGTCCAGGTGGGCTTATATATGTCAATTACCCCGAATCCCATGATCTGGGAATTTCGCTGCTCGATATCGATACGGGAGAGGTGACATATTCGGATGCGCAAAATCTGCTGTGGGTCTCACCTGAGGGATCCCGGTTGGGCCTCTGGGACACCGAGGCCGGTGAATACCTGGTCCGGGACCGATCCGGCGCGAACGAGCGCACTCTGGAACCGGAGACCAGGGCCGAGGGAGTCAGGGTCGGGCTGGAGGACGGAGTGCTCTACCTGAACGAATGGACGGAGGACGCCTCCGCTTCCGAGGGGTTCGGACGGTTTGACGGGTTCGACGGGGACTCCACCTTCGTGTGGGACAAGGCGGAGGGGCTGAGTGTGCACCGGGCGCTGGACGTTCCCGGTGCGGTGGCGGTCTCCTACACGGCCGACGGTGAACCGGGTGTCATGGGACTCAGGTGACGGGGAACGGGACCGTGACACGGGCGGGGGCCAATAGGATTGTGCTGATCACCCGTCCGCCGAAGAAACGGTTCTCAACTGATGACCGCCATCACCCGCGATGAGGTCGCGCACCTCGCCCGGTTGTCACGGCTGGCGCTCGACGAGGGCGAGCTCGAAACGCTCGCCGCCCAGCTCGGTGACATCCTCACCGCCGTGGCCAAGGTGCAGGAGGTCGCCCAGGGCGACATCCCGCCGAGCTCGCACGCCCTGCCGCTGACCAACGTCTACCGCCCCGACGAGGCCAGGAACGGCCTCACTCCCGAGCAGGCCCTGGCCGGAGCCCCCGCGGTGGAGGACCAGCGCTTCCGGGTCCCGCGGATCCTTGGGGAGGAAGAGTAGATGAGCGACGTCATTCGTCTCAGTGCCGCCGAACTCGGTGCCGCGATCAAGGCGGGAGAGGTCTCCTCGGTGGAGGCCACCACCGCCTACCTCGACCGGATCGAGAAGGTCGACGGCGACATCGGCGCCTTCCTGCACGTGGGCCGCGAAGCCGCGCTGGAACAGGCCCGCGCGGTGGACGCCAAGCGTGCCCAGGGCACCGAACAGGGCCCCCTCGCGGGTGTGCCGATCGCGCACAAGGACGTGTTCACCACCCAGGACATGCCCACCACCGCGGCCTCCAAGATCCTCGAAGGTTGGCAGCCGCCCTACGACGCCACGGTCACCGCGCGCCTGCGCGAGGCCGGGATGGTCATCCTGGGCAAGACCAACATGGACGAGTTCGCCATGGGCTCCTCCACGGAGAACTCCGCCTACCAGCTCACCCGCAACCCGTGGGACACCGATCGCGTCCCGGGCGGTTCCTCCGGTGGTTCCTCGGCTGCCGTGGCCGCGTTCGAGGCCCCCCTGGCCACCGGAACCGACACCGGTGGTTCCATCCGCCAGCCCGCCGCCGTGTGCGGTCTGGTCGGTGGCAAGCCCACCTACGGCGGTTCCTCCCGCTACGGGATGATCGCCTTCGCCTCCTCCCTGGACACCCCGGGCCCGTTCGCGCGCAACGTGCTGGACGCCGCCCTGCTCCACGAGGCGTTCTCCGGACACGACCCGCGCGACTCCACTTCCATCGAGGCCGCGGTGCCGCAGGTGGTCGAGGCCGCCCGTAACGGCGACGTCGAGGGCCTGACCGTCGGCGTGGTCAAGGAACTGGACAACGACGGCTTCCAGCCGGGTGTGCGCCGGCGCTTCCGCGAGACCGTGGAGCTGCTGGAGTCCCTGGGTGCCAAGGTCGTCGAGGTGTCCTGCCCCAGCTTCGACGCCGCCCTGAGCGCCTACTACCTCATCGCGCCCAGCGAGGCCTCCTCCAACCTGGCCCGTTTCGACGCCATGCGGTACGGCCTGCGGGTGGGCGACGACGGTACGCGCAGCGCCGAGGAGGTCATGTCGCTGACCCGCGCCCAGGGCTTCGGTCCGGAGGTCAAGCGCCGGATCATGCTCGGCACCTACGCGCTGTCCAGCGGCTACTACGACGCCTTCTACGGCAGCGCCCAGCAGGTCCGCACGCTCATCAAGCGCGACTTCGAGGCCGCTTTCGAGAAGGTGGACGTGCTGGTCTCGCCGACCACGCCCACCACGGCCTTCCCGCTTGGTGAGCGCGCCGAGGACCCGATGGCGATGTACCTGGCCGACCTGTGCACGATCCCGTCCAACCTGGCCGGGAACGCGTCGCTGTCGGTGCCGTGCGGCCTGGCTCCGGAGGACGGCCTGCCGGTCGGCTTCCAGATCATGGCGCCGCCGCTGGCCGACGACCGTACCTACCGGGTCGCGGCCGCCGTCGAGCGCGCCCTGACCGACCGGGACGGTTCCCTGATCGCCCGCAGCCCCTACGCGGTCGCCTAGCGGCCGGTTCGGCATCACGAAGGCCCCGCACCCGTTCACGGGTGCGGGGCCTTCGGGCTGTTCGGGGCCGGGTGGGTTACTCGCCGGCCTGCGCCCTGCGGCGGCGGGTCAGATACATCACGCCCGTGCCGGCGGCGATCGCGACCAGGGCCGCGGCGACCAGGGCGATCACGGCGTTGCCGGTGAAGGCCAGACCGCCGGAGGTGGGTGTGGCGGCCTGGTCGGCCACCGGCGACGGGTCGGCTTCGGTGGTGGCCTCCACCTCCGGCGGGGTGCCGCCCGCGGCGTCCCACGCGATGGTGGCGGTGTCACCGATGACGATCTCGCTGTCCTCGGCGGAGATGAGCGTCTGGGTGGGCTCTTCGGAGTCCTCGCCCTTGAACAGGCGACCGGTCTCCACCGCCGCGGTCGTCTCCAGGACCAGCGTGGCCTCGCCCGCTTCGGCGTCCGCGGGCACGGAGAATGCCACCACGTCACCGTCGGACACCTCCTCGATGGTGTCGCCGCTGTCGGCGTCCACCACCTCGACCCCGTCGGGTCCCTCCACACCGACCGGGATGCTCTCCCCACTGGTCTCCACGGTGAACTCGCCGATGGTGTCCCCGGCCAGTCCGGAGTCCGCGTCGGGGCTGACGGTGAGCGGCGAGGCCGGCTCGTTCGGAAGTTCCTCGGCGTTGTCGATCAGGTGCCGGTACAGGTGTGTGACGTTTCCGGCGTTGACGTTGGTGTCCAGTTGGGGGCCCTGCTCGACCCGGTCCAGGTCCACGCCGTTGCTGAAGTGCCAGATGGCCGCCTGGGTGGCGGTGAGCGCCTCGGACTCGGTGAGCCTGGCCATCTCCGCCTCCTCCTGGAGATCCTCCACGTCCACCACCGGATAGGAGTTCTTCAGGATCCAGTGCACCTTGCCGGGATCGGTGAAGTCGCCCCGTCCCGGGTAGTTCTCCCACTGGTCCTCGCGGTACCAGGCGTCCTCGACCAGCCCGGTGCGCACGTCGATGCAGTAGGTGGTGAGCCGCTGGTCGCTCTCCTCCAGGTGGACGTTGAAGGTCGCGGTGGTGGTGTAGGGCTCGCCCGCCATGGTTACGGCGTGCCCGTGTTCGGCGACCCCGGTGTACCGACCCTCGACGGAACCGCGGTAGGGGGCGGGTTCGGCGGAGGCGGAGCCGGTCACGGAGAGGGGGACCAGGGACAGGGTGAGAGCGAGGAGAACGGAGGATGCGCGGCGGAACACGTGCGTCACTTCTCTTCCTGGGAGGTTGCGGAGAGAGGCTTTCACACTGGGTCACATGGAACAACGGATCTATTACGAACTGGCCGGTATCAGCCATTCGGACGACCACGGGTAAACCAAAGGGGCCCGCCCCCGTGCCATGCACGGGAACGGGCCCTATCGTTCAGCGCCGCCGCTTCGCTTTGGCGTGTTCGGGCGCCCCAAAAAGTCAGGAACCTTCGGCACCTCTGGTGTGATAGCGAAAAAACGTGCTATCCCACCGCCGGCACCTCCCCGGGTTTCCAGAGAACAGGGCCTGACGGCGCCCGAACGGACACTTCTCGCGACCTGGGAAGCGGGCTTAGGCGTCGGTGACGTCAGCGGCGCCGGCCTTGCGCTTGCGGCTCAGGTAGATGGCGCCACCACCGGCACCGAGGGCGGCGATGCCCGCGGCGACCAGGCCGGCCAGCGCTCCACCGGTCACCGGCAGGGTGGGCTCGTCCTCCTTGCCGGGGGCGGGCTTGTCGTCCTCTTCCGGCTCGTCGGTCGGGGTCGGCTTGGGGGCCGGCTCGTCGGTCTCGTCCGGGGTGGGCTTCGGCTCCGGCTCGGGCTCGGGCTCCGGCTCGGGGGCGGGCTGGTCGGCCGCGGCCCACTCGACACCGGCACCGGCCTGGACGGAGGTCTCGGTGTCCTCGGCGGTGATCAGCGTCTGGGTCGGCTTGTCGGGGTCCTCACCCTTGAACAGACGACCCCGCTGGATGGTGGAGGTGGTCTCCAGGGAGAAGGACGCCTGGCCGGCCTCCGCCTCCTCGGGGATGGAGAAGCCGACCTTGTCGCCGTTGTCGACGGCGTCGACCTTCTCACCGGTCTCGACGTCGACCAGCTCGACGCCCTCGGGGGCGTCCAGGGTGACCGGGATCTCCGAAGCGGTGGTGGAGACCACGAACTCGCCGACGGTCTCACCGGCCTTGCCGGTGGCCGAGTCCGGGCTGACGCTCAGGGACGCCGGCGACTGGGCCAGCTCCTCGGCGTTCTCGACCAGGTAGTCGTAGACGGCCTTCACCGCCGGCTTGTTGCGCTGGTCCAGGGACGCGCCGTTGCTGAAGTGCCAGATGGCGGCCTGGGTGGCGCCCAGAGCCTCTTCGTCGCTGACCCGGATGTTGGTGTCGGCGGCGGAGGCCAGCTCCGAACCGGACAGGGCCGGGTAGCCGTGCTGGAGAATCCAGAGGACCTTGCCGGGCTCGGAGTCGGCGAACGCGCCCTTGCCGGGGTAGTTCGCCCAGTCGTCCTCGTTGTACCAGGCGTTGGACCGGATGCCGGTCTCGATGTCGATGCAGTAAGTGATGGCCTTACCGCCGGCCTCGACGTCCAGGTTGAACAGGTTGGTGCCGATGGTGCGCCCGTCCATGTGGACCGTCACACCGGACTGGTGGTTGCTCGTGTACTGAGCGCGCACCACGTCGCCGTTGTCGGCCGCGGCGGGGGCGGCCAGACCGAGGGCGAGGAACGCGGCGGCGGAGGCCGCGACACCCGCGCGGGAGAAGGCGCGGGGGGAGGGGGAGAGCTTCAAGTCGTGTCCTGTCGCTAGGTGTTGTGCCACGTGTGTACGACAGCGGGGAGGGAGGAGAACAGATGCCCGAGTGGGCGGAGAGGGTTTGGGCTCTTTGGGCCCGGTGGCACAACAGTACCGATTTGTTCCTGTCCGATAATACCGAAGGGGCCCGTCCTTTGGAACGGGCCCCTCCTCCTTACCGTCTGGTAAGGGCGTGACGGTTGTTACGCGTCGGTGTCCTCAGCGGCGTCGCCGGCGCCGGCCTTGCGCTTGCGGCTCAGGTAGATGGCGCCACCACCGGCACCGAGGGCGGCGATGCCCGCGGCGACCAGGCCGGCCAGCGCTCCACCGGTCACCGGCAGGGTGGGCTCGTCGCTCTCGGCCGGGGGAGTGGGCTTGTCGTCGCCCGGCTCGCTGGGCTCCTCGCTGGGGGTCGGGGCAGGCTCGCTGGGCTCCTCGCTGGGGGTCGGGGTCGGCTCCGGCTCGGTCGGGGTCTCGCCCGCGGCCCAGGTGGCGGAGGCCGAAGCGGTGACCGAGGTCTCGTCACCGTCGACGGTGATCAGCGTCTGGGTGGGGACACTGGCGGACTTGCCCTGGAACAGACGGCCGGTCTCCACGGAGGAGGTCGCCTCCAGGGAGAAGGAGGCCTCGCCCGGCTCGGTGCCCTCGGGCACGGCGAAGCCGACCTTGTCGCCGTTGTCGACGGCGTCGACCTTCTCACCGGTCTCGACGTCGACCAGCTCGACACCCTCGGGGGCGTCCAGGGTGACCGGGATCTCCGCGGAGTTGGTGGAGATCTCGAACTCGCCGACGGTCGAACCGGCGGTGCCCTCGGCGGAGTTCGGGGTGATGCTCAGCGCGGCGCCGGGCTCCTCCTCGATGCTCTCGGCGTTGGCGGTCAGGTACTCGTAGACCGCCACGACGGCTTCGCTGTTGCCGTCGGAGAGGTCCATGTCGTTGCTGAAGTGCCAGATGGCGGCCTGGGTGGCGCCGAGGGCGTCCTCGTTGCTCAGACCCTCGACACCCGCGGCCTCACCGAGGGCGGCGGCGTCGGTGTTCGGGTAGGCGTTCTGCAGGATCCACAGGACCTTGCCGGGCTCGGCGAACTCGCCCTTGCCCGGGTAGTCGGCCCAGTCGTCTTCCTTGTACTCGGCCTGACCGACGATGTTGGTCCGGAAGTCGATGCAGTACATCGTGAGGACGCTGCCGTCGGTCAGTTCCAGGTTGAACAGGCTGGTCGGGACCGAGCTGCCGCCCATGTGGACCTTGGGACCGCTCTCGGCGTTGCCGATGTAGGTGCCCTCGGCGGAACCTTCGTAGGTCTCGACCTCGTCGGCGGCCGCGGGGGCGGCCAGACCGAAGGCCAGGAAGGCGGCCGCGGAGGCCGCGAGGCCGGTGCGGCCGACGATGCGGGGGAGGGAGAAGTTACTCAAGTTGTTTCCCGGTGTCTTATTAGGGGTGAACCGGATGATCCGCCGGTGCGGAAGTGAATGGACGCCACGGTCGGGGTCAGGGGGCGCGGAGCCATTTAGGGGGAGCGATCTCTCCGGGAGGGCCGTCAGACGCGGGAGGGGGCCGCGTGCTCCCTGGGTCGTCGATCGCCCGGCCGATACTAGCGAGACGGTTCGTGCTTTCCAACCCGCTTCACGAAAAATGTGGCCCATTACGGGCAAGTCCAAATCTGGGCAGGGCAAATCCGGATTGCGGCGAGATGTTATAGATCGAGGTCGGCGCGGTGAGGCTGTTTCGGCTGCCTAATCCCGACGCTTACGGCCCAGAACCAGGATGAGCAGGCCGGATACCACCAATGCACCCGCGATGACCAGGAGCCCCGACAGCCAGGTGCCGGTCAGGGCCAGACCATCCTCCTGATTTCGGTCCTCGTCTTTCGGGACCTCGGTCATGACTTCGGGTTCGTCCGCGGGTTCCTCGGCGGGTGCGGCCGTCGGCTCCGGTTCGGGGGTCGCCGGCTCGTCCGCGGTACCGGCCTCGGCGGGTTCCTCGGCGTGCCAGGTGACCGTCGCGGTGGTGGAACTGGTGGCGGTACCCGGTTCCGCGGTGATGAGCGGCTGGGTGCGCACCCCCTCGCGGCCGGTGAACAGACGCCCCTCCGGGAGGGGGACGCCCGGGCCGCGCGCGTGCACGGTGGCCACCCCGGCCGGTACCGACGGGTCGACGTCGAGGTAGACCTCGTCACCGTCGGAGACCTTCGAGACCTCCTGACCCGCGGAGTCCACGAGCCAGGACGCGGGTGCGCCGCGCACGGACACCTGCACATCCCCCTCACCCGAACTGGACACCGTCAACGGGCCCAAGGGCTCGCCCGGCGCGATCTCCTCCACCTGGGTGGGGGAGAGCTCCAACGATCGGGCGGTCGTGCCGCCCTCGGTGGCGGAGCTGCCCTCGACCAGGTGGTCGAAAAGGTGCAGCATCTCGTCGGAGTTGCCCTCGGTGCCGGGGTCCACGTCGTCCAACACGTGCCACAGCGCGGCCTGGGTGGCGGCGATCGCCGTGTGCTCCTCAAGGACCGGCAACCCGGCCTCGGAGGCCAACGACGTCAGCGGCAGGTTGGGGTAGGAGTGACGCACGATCCAGTTCGCGCGGTCGGCCGGGTCCGTCTCCCGGGCCGTGGCCGTCCACTCCGGGCGGTCCGCCCACGCGGACTCGACGTAGGCGGTACTCGGACGCACCTCCTCGTCCACCATCATCGCGTAGGCGCGCACAGAGTCCTCGTCGGCCACACGCAGGCTGAACAGGGCCGTCTGTAGTTCCCGGCCGTCTTCGAGCAGGACCGGGGCACCCGCCATCGGGTCGCGGTCCACGCGCGAGAAACCGTCGGCGTGGACGGGTGAAGTGGAGAGGGCGCCGATCAGCGTGCTCGCGCAAAGCAACGCGGCGCACCGACGCAGGATGCCGGACATGCTCAGGCGCTCCCGTGCGGAAGGGCGGTTGGGGCGACCCTGCCCCGACCGGCGAATTCGTGTTTCCTGGCAATCAAGACTAACGGTCCGGCACCCTGGGTGACGGTAGATCTCCTCCTTAGCGGCCCAATCGTGCGCTCGCCGTGACATCCGTTTGTCCCGCGAGGGTCGGGAACGGGCACAGAGGGCCCCTCGACCTCGGTAGGCTGACCTGGAAGGTATGTCCTCTACTGAAACGGGTTTGCGGCGATGGCCCACGCGGTAACTCCTAGCTTCGAGCAGGCGCTGACCAGGTACGAACCTGTGCTCGGCCTGGAGACCCACATCGAACTGGGCACCGCCTCCAAGATGTTCTGCTCATGCCCGACCGCGTTCGGTGCCGAGCCCAACACCCAGGTGTGCCCGGTGTGTCTGGCCTTCCCCGGCTCCTTGCCGGTGGTCAACGAGAAGGCGGTGGAGGGCGCGATCCGTCTGGGGTTGGCGCTCAACTGCTCCATCGCCCCATGGGGCAGGTTCGCGCGGAAGAACTACTTCTACCCGGACATGCCGAAGAACTACCAGATCTCGCAGTACGACGAGCCGATCTGCGTCGACGGACACCTGGACGTCACGGTCGACACCCCCGACGGCCCGCGCGAGTTCCGCATCGAGATCGAGCGCGTGCACATGGAGGAGGACACCGGCAAGTCCTCCCACGTGGGTGGTTCCACCGGGCGGATCCACGGCGCCAGCCACTCCAACGTGGACTACAACCGCGCCGGCATCCCGTTGCTGGAGATCGTCACCAAGCCCATCACCGGCACCGGTGGGCTCGCCCCGCTGGTGGCCCGCGCCTACGCCGCCGAGCTGCGCGACCTGGTCCGTTCCCTGGGCATCTCCGACGTGCGCATGGAGGAGGGCTCCATGCGCTGCGACGTGAACGTGTCCATCAACGAGATCGGTGCCTCGAAGTGGGGCACCCGTAGCGAGACCAAGAACGTCAACTCGCTTCGCTCGGTGGAACGCTCCGTGACCTCGGAGATCGAGCGTCAGGCCGGCGTGCTCGACGCGGGGGAGCGCGTGGTCCAGGAGACCCGCCACTTCCAGGAGCAGCTGGGCCGTAGCACCTCGGGCCGCTCCAAGGAGGAGGCCCAGGACTACCGCTACTTCCCGGACCCCGACCTGGTCCCGGTCGCTCCGTCGGCCGAGTGGATCGAGGAACTGCGCGCCACCCTGCCCGAGCTGCCCGCCGCCCAGCGGGCCCGGATCAAGACCGAGTGGAAGCTCACCGACACCGAGCTGCGCGACCTGGTCAACGCCGACGCCATCGTTCTGGTGGAGGCCACCGTGGCCGAGGGCGCACCCTCGGCCGAGGCCCGCAAGCTGTGGCTGAACGAGCTCTCGCGCCGCGCGACCGAGCAGGAGGTGGAGCTGGGCGCGCTGCCCATCACCCCCGCGCAGGTGGCCCGGATCATCGCGCTGGTCGCCGAGGGTACGCTCACCAACAAGCTCGCCCGTCAGGTGGTCGAGGGTGTCCTCGCCGGCGAGGGCGAGCCCGACGCCGTGGTGGAGGCGCGCGGCCTCAAGGTCGTCAGCGACGACGGTGCGCTCGGTGCGGCCGTCGACGAGGCGATCGCGGCCAACCCCGACGCCGCGGACAAGGTGCGCGGTGGCAAGGTCGCCGCGGCCGGCGCCCTGGTCGGCGCCGTCATGAAGGCCACCCGTGGTCAGGCCGACGCGGGCCGGGCCCGCGAACTCATCCTGGAGAAGCTCTCCGGCTGAGCCGAGGTTCCCGCCTTGGACCCGGCACCCGCAACGGTGTCGGTCCGAGGCTTACACGGAGCCTTCCAGGCTTCATGCGGCGTCGTGGGGCGGTAGGGGCCCCGCGGCGCCGATCCCTTTTTCAGGAGCGGGGCCAGGGGCGGGTGCGGGGGACGGGTTGAACCTGAAACCGAGGTGACCGAGAGTAGCCGTTCCGTCGCCATCTCTCAGCCGGTCCTCAATCGCCGTGTGACCTTGGTTGCGTAGGGTGTCCATGCATGGGGTGCGTGCGTTCCACCGCGTCCTGAGTCGAGAAATACACGAGGTGGGTGCTCCATGTCCGAGGAGAGAGCCAGGCGTTGGGGAGGCCCCTGATGGGTCTCAAGGCACGCCGGCTTGCGGTGTTCGGTTTGGGCGCGCTCTTTCTCCTCTATCTCCTGGGGACGTTGATCCCGGCGGGGGAGAGCACGGTCGCGGACGCCCTCGGGCAGTGGCCCGGGGCCGTGGTCGCGGGCGCCGCGGGCGCGTCCTTGTTGTTGGCCGCCAAACGCTGGGCTCGAACCGGAGCCGATCGGGACGCGCACGTCGACGGGGCGGACGGCCCGGCCGCGCTGAGGTTCCTCGGCTTCTCGGCCCTGGCCTGGTGCGCGGGTGCCCTGACCCACGCCATCACCCGGACGTTCAGCGCCGGGTCGGTCTTCTCCCTCACCCTGGGCGACCTGTTCGCCTTGGTCGCGCTGCCACTCTTCGTGATCGGTTTCACCAAGTTCGCGCCTTGGCCGGGTGGACTGCGCACGGCGATCCGGCACATCACCGACAGCTACGTGTGCGCCGCCGCGGTGTTCTCCGTGGTGTGGGTCCTGTTGTTCTCGCCGTTGTACGAGGAGCTGGGCCAAGGGGCGGGGCTGCTCGGGTTCGCGCTGGTGTACCCGGTGGCCGACATCGTGGTGTTGTGCCTGCTCATCCCGCTGGTGTTCATGTCGCCGCACAGCACCCGGCGCGCGGTGCTGGTGGCGACCGGAGCCCTCATCGCCATCGCCGCCTCCGACATGATCGGCGCGGTCACCCGCCTCACCGGGCCGCCGGTGGCCGGGGGGATCGAACAGCCGGTGCGGTTCCTGGGCTTCGCGCTGTTGGGCGCGCTTCCGTGGCTGGTGGAGCACCGGCCGGGCGCCGAGCCGCGCCGGATCACCGGACGTGGGCTGTACCGGTTCGCCCCCGAGTTCGCCGCCCTGGCCTCGGTCCTGGCCGCCACCGTCGTGCTCACCGCCGGGGCGTTGCGGATGTCCGAGGTCGCCGCGGTCCTGCCGATCGCCGCGGGCACCGCCGTGATCGTGCTCGTGGTGCGCGTGCTGGGAATGCTGGAGGAGAACGCCACCCTCACCCGCATGGTCCGCAACCGTGAGGGGCACTTCAACGAACTGGCCCGCAACAGCGGCGACGTCATCCTGGTGCTGGATCGCGACGGCGGGGTGTTCTACCTCAGCCCGGGCACCGCCGAGGCGTTCGGCTACCGGCTGGACGACGTGCTCGCCGCGCCGGTGACCACGCTCATCCACCCCGAGGACCTGTCGCGCACCAACGCCGTCCTGGACCTGTTCGACCAACGCAGCGGCCAGGGGGTGCACCTGCGGCTGCGGGTACGGGCCGCGGACGGGACCTGGCGGCACACCGAGTCCACCGTCTCGCTCTACGAACAGCCCGGCGAACCCGACCGGCTGCTGGTGACCACCCGCGACATCAGTGCTCAGGTGGCCCTGCAGGACCAGGTGGAGCACCTGACCTTCCACGATGGTGTGACGGGCCTGCCCAACCGGGCCTATCTGGAGGAGAGGGCCAGCGACGTGCTGGCGCACCGGGCCATCAACGACGAGCACACCGGCGACGTCGCGGTGATCTTCCTGGACCTGGACGGGTTCACGGCGGTCAACGACTCCGCCGGACACGTGCGGGGCGACCACATGCTGGGGCAGGCCGCGCGCCGGTTGCGCGGTGAGCTGGACTCCAACGCCACCCTGGCGCGCTGGGGCGGCGACGAGTTCGCGGTCCTGGTCGAGGACGTTCCCAAGGCCCAGCGCGTGGTGGACCTGGCCGAACGTCTGGGCCGGGTGATCGCCTCCGAACCCTTCCAGGTGGCCGACCGCGACATCCTGCTGACCGCGAGCATCGGGGTGGCCTTCGCCGAACCCTCCACGGACAGCGGTGAGCTGCTGCGCAACGCCGACGTGGCGATGACCCGGGCCAAGGAGCGCGGCGCGGGCAACGTCGAGGTCTACGCGGCCCACATGCACGACATGGTCGTGTCCCGGCTGGAGTTGCAGATCCGGCTGCGCCAGGCGCTCAGCAACGGTGAGTTCTTCCTGGAGTACCAGCCGATCGTGGACCTGGGGAC
Organism: Nocardiopsis sp. NPDC006832; assembly: GCF_040635885.1. Classification (NCBI taxonomy): domain Bacteria; kingdom Bacillati; phylum Actinomycetota; class Actinomycetes; order Streptosporangiales; family Nocardiopsidaceae; genus Nocardiopsis; species Nocardiopsis sp. NPDC006832. Next base: position 32,988 of record NZ_JBEYLC010000054.1, read on the forward strand.
GTCCCAGGTCACCGCGGTGGAGGCGTTGGTGCGCTGGGACCGTGACGGCGAGGTCGTCGGCCCGGACGCGTTCATCGGCGCGGCCGAGGAGTCGGGGCTGATCGTGCCGCTGGGGGAGTGGATCCTGCGTGAGGCCTGCGAGAAGGTCGCCGTGTGGCGGGTCTCGGACTGGGACATCGGCCTGTCGGTGAACCTCTCGGTCAAGCAGGTGCTGTCGCCCCGCTTCGTGCGTGCCGTGGAGGGCGTCCTCAACGAGACGGGCCTGTCCTCGGAGGTGCTGACCCTGGAGGTGGACGAGGAGGTCCTCCTCGACGACCAGGGTGACGCGGTGGAGCGCCTCGGCGAGCTCCGCGGCCTGGGTGTTCGGCTGGCCATCGACGACTACGGCATGGGGTACGCGTCCCTGGCCCACCTGCGGGAGCTGAGCGTGGACGCCATCAAGATCGACCCTTCGTTCATCGCCGACCTGGGCCGCGATGACACGGTCACCCTGCTCACCCACACGATCGTCCAACTGGGACGAGACCTGGGCGTCCAGGTGGTCGCCGAGGGCATCGAACGCCCCGAGCAGCTGGAGCAGCTGCGGGTGATGGGTTGCGACCACGGACAGGGTTTCCTGGTGGCCCGCCCGATGCCCGCGAGCGGCGTGGAGTCCCTCGTCGGTGGCGAAGCCGGCGTCAACCTGTAGGACGAACCACCACCAAACCGGATGTAGCGCTGTTCACCTGCGGAGACGCGGATATGGGCGCTAATTTTCCGGCATGCCCTCTCATCAGCACGAGTTCCCACTCGACCTGATCCGCAACGATCCCGCGTCTGTGGTCGAACTCCTCAAGGAGATCACCGGTAAGCCGTTGCCGGAGTTCACCCGTGTCCGTTGCGACTCCGCCGAGGCCACGAGCACGGCGCTGACTCACCTGACCTCGGATTCGGTGGTGGTCTGCGAACGGCCGCCCTACCCGCACGAGAAGCGGGACGATCCGGTTCCCGTTCTGGGGATCATCGTCGAACCTATGCGCTCGCGGCCCTCTCCGTCGCGGCTCCCGGAGCATTGGAGAAGCTCATCATGCTGAAGGACTACGAGTTCAAGACCGAACTGATCGGGCGGCCTTTCCGAGAGGGGCGCGCGGAGGGGCGTGTCGAGGCCTTGCTCGGGTTCCTTGAGGCCAGGGAGATCAAGGTGTCCGAGGCGGCTCGGGAACGGATCACCGGCACCACCGACATCGCCGTTCTGGACGCGATGTTGCGCAAGGCGGCACACGTCGAGCGGGTCGAGGACCTCTTCGGGGAGTAGTTCGAGATGGACTGTTAAGTCCGGCTCGGGGTGGATGTGTCCGACCCCTGTCACGTGTTCTGTGTTACACGCGGCAGGGGTCCTTCGTGTATATATGCAGGCCAGGGCGTTTCTCGGTGGTTCGAGTCTCGCCGGATGTTGAAATCGGCGTCTTGCATGGTGAGACAATACGTGGAACCGGTTGACGCGAACGGGCCCCTTCGGCCAATGTTGACAGCGTGCAGAACAACCTCCTGATTCTCGTACTTGGTCGGCGCGCAGCCCACTGAGTTTCTTCTGCTGCGCGCCACCCCTCGACCGCCACCGGGCGGTGGGGGTTTTTTTATTGCCGCACCAGGCCATGAGACCGGAAACCACCACTTCCAGAGCTCCACCGCCGCTCTGGACATCGCTGAAGGATCTTGAGATGACCGAGCAGATGACCGGCGCCCAATCGCTGATCAGGTCGCTGGAGCACGTCGGCGTTGACACTGTCTTCGGGATTCCCGGCGGCGCCATCCTCCCCGCGTACGACCCCCTCTACGATTCGGCCAAGGTGCGCCACATCCTGATGCGCCACGAGCAAGGGGCCGGGCACGCGGCCGAGGGCTACGCCTACGCCACGGGACGCCCCGGGGTCTGTATGGCCACCAGCGGCCCGGGCGCCACCAACCTGGTCACACCGCTGGCCGACGCCCACATGGACTCCGTCCCGATGGTCGCCATCACCGGCCAGGTCGCCGCCCCGATGATCGGCACCGACGCCTTCCAGGAAGCCGACATCTGCGGCATCACGATGCCGATCACCAAGCACAACTTCCTGGTCAAGGACGTGCGCGACATCCCGCGCACCATCGCCGAGGCCTTCCACATCGCCTCCAGCGGTCGCCCCGGTCCGGTCCTGGTCGACATCTCCAAGGACGCCCTGCAGGCCGCCGCCGAGTTCGTCTGGCCCGAGCGCCTGGACCTGCCCGGCTACCGCCCGGTCACCAAGCCGCACGGCAAGCAGGTCCGCGAGGCCGCCCGGATGATCGCCGAGGCCAAGCGCCCCGTCCTGTACGTGGGCGGAGGGGTCCTGCGCGCCAACGCCGCCGCCGAACTGCGGGTCCTGGCCGAACTCACCGGCGTCCCCGTGGTCACCACCCTGATGGCCCGCGGTGTCTTCCCCGACTCGCACCCGCAGTACGTGGGCATGCCGGGCATGCACGGCGACGTCGCCGCCGTCGGAGCGCTGCAGCAGGCCGACCTCATCTTCGCCCTGGGCGCTCGCTTCGACGACCGCGTCACCGGCCGGCTGGACAGCTTCGCCCCCGACGCCAAGGTCGTCCACGCCGACATCGACCCCGCCGAGATCTCCAAGAACCGGCACGCGGACGTTCCCATCGTCGGCGACGCCCGAGAGGTCCTCGCCGATATGGTCGTGGCCGTGCGCGCCGACCAGGAGAAGGGCCGCCAGGGCGACTACGAGGCCTGGTGGAACCGGCTGAACCAGCTGCGCACCACCTACCCCAAGGGCTACGACGTCCCCGACGACGACTCCCTGTCGCCGCAGGCCGTCATCGAGCGCCTGGGCCAGGTCGTGGGCCCCGAGGCCACCTACGTGGCGGGCGTCGGCCAGCACCAGATGTGGGCCGCGCAGTTCATCGACTACGAGCGCCCCGGCTCCTTCGTCAACTCCGGTGGTCTGGGCACCATGGGCTTCTCCGTCCCGGCCGCCCTCGGCGCCAAGGCCGGCGACCCCGACCGCGTGGTCTGGGCGGTCGACGGTGACGGCTGCTTCCAGATGACCAACCAGGAACTCGCCACCTGCGCCGTCGAGGGCATCCCGATCAAGGTCGCCATCGTCAACAACGGCAACCTGGGCATGGTCCGCCAGTGGCAGACCCTGTTCTACGAGGGCCGCTACTCCAACACCGACCTGCAGACCTCACCGAAGGACGAGAAGGTCCGGATTCCGGACTTCGTGCGCCTGTCCGAGGCCTACGGTTGTGTCGGACTGCGTTGCGAACGCCCCGAGGACATCGACGCCACCATCGAGAAGGCGATGTCGATCAACGACGTCCCCGTGGTCGTCGACTTCACCGTCAACCACGACGCCATGGTCTGGCCGATGGTCGGTCCCGGCGTCAGCAACGACAACATCCAGTACGCGCGGGACATGGCGCCGAACTGGGAACACCAGGACTAGGAGAAGGCCGAACAAGCATGAGCAGTCACACGCTTTCCGTTCTGGTGGAGGACACCCCGGGCATCCTCGCCCGAGCCTCCGCTCTCTTCTCCCGTCGTGGGTTCAACATCGACTCACTCAGTGTCAGCACCACTGAGTACCCCGGTCTGTCCAGGATGACGATCGCGGTCAACTGCGACCTCCACCCTTTGGAGCAGGTGACCAAACAGCTCAACAAGCTGGTCAACGTCGTCAAGATCGTGGAGATGGACACCACCGCGTCGGTGCAGCGCGAGCTGCTCTTGATCAAGGTCAAGGCCGACGCGAACAGCCGCACCCATGTGCTTCAGACGGCCGAGCTCTTCCGCGCGCATGTCGTGGACGTCAGCCCGGACGTCGTCGTCATCGAGGCCACCGGCGACCCCGAGAAACTCGATGCCCTGGTCAAGAATCTGGAACCCTTCGGAATCAGGGAACTGGTCAAGTCAGGGCTGGTCGCCCTGGGCCGGGGACCGCGTTCGATCACCGACCGCTCCCTGCGAGCGATCGAACGCAGCGCCTGAGCCCCCGAGAACGCAGAAACAAGGAGTAATCCCAAGTGGCAGCAGAGATGTACTACGACGACGCCGCGGACCTCGCGCTCATCCAGAGCAAGAAGGTCGCCGTGATCGGTTACGGCAGCCAGGGTCACGCGCACGCGCTGTCGCTGCGGGACTCGGGCGTGGACGTCCGCATCGGTCTGGCCGAAGGCTCCAAGAGCCGCGCCAAGGTCGAGGAGGAGGGCCTGCGCGTCCTCACCCCCGCGGAGGCCACCCGCGAGGCCGACGTCATCATGATCCTGGTCCCCGACCACATCCAGCGTGACCTCTACACCGAGGAGATCGCCCCCAACCTTGAATCCGGCAACGCGCTGTTCTTCGCGCACGGCTTCAGCATCCGCTATGGCCTCATCAAGGCCCCCGAGGGTGTCGACGTCGCCATGGTCGCCCCGAAGGGCCCCGGCCACCTGGTCCGTCGCCAGTACGAGGCCGGGCGCGGCGTGCCCTGCCTGGTCGCGGTCGAGAGGGACGACAGCGGACAGGCCTGGGACCTGGCCCTGTCCTGGGCCAAGGGCATCGGCGGCACCAAGGCCGGCGTCATCAAGACCACCTTCACCGAGGAGACCGAGACCGACCTGTTCGGTGAGCAGACGGTGCTGTGCGGTGGCACGGAGGAGCTGGTCAAGGCCGGTTTCGCCACCCTCGTGGAGGCGGGCTACCAGCCGGAGATCGCCTACTTCGAGTGCCTGCACGAGCTGAAGCTGATCGTCGACCTCCTGTACGAGGGCGGCATCTCCAAGATGAACTGGTCGATCTCGGACAACGCCGAGTACGGCGGCTACACCCGTGGCCCGCGTCTGATCACCGAGCAGACCCGCGAGGAGATGCGCAAGATCCTCGGCGAGATCCAGGACGGCACCTACGCCAAGGAGCTCATGGACGAGTTCGACAACGGCAAGCCGACCTTCACCAAGCGTCGTGAGGCCGAGCAGGCCGAGCAGATCGAGAAGGTGGGCGCCGAGCTGCGTCCGCTGATGAGCTGGCTCAAGGCCTGAAGCTCACGGGATTCGTGATCGAGGGGGGAAGGTGAGACATCTTTCCCCCCTTTTTCCGCCCCTTGCCCAGTGGGCTTCCCTACCCCACAGGTAGACTTTGGATCGGCCGTCACACCCGATTCGGGCAGCGCCTCCACCTGCGCGATCGGGTCGCACCACCTGAAAAGGAACCGTTGTGCCCAAACCCGTCGTACTCGTCGCGGAAAAGCTCTCGCCCGCCGGAATCGCGCTTCTCGAAGAGGACTTCGAAGTCCGTCATGTGGACGGTGCGGACCGGTCCCTGCTCCTTCCCGCCCTGACCGGCGTCGACGCCCTGATCGTGCGCAGCGCGACCCAGGTGGACGCCGAGGCCGTCGGCGCGGCCGATCGCCTCCAGGTCGTGGCCCGCGCGGGTGTGGGCCTGGACAACGTCGACGTGGACGCGGCCACCAAGGCCGGCGTGCTCGTCGTCAACGCCCCCACCTCCAACATCATCAGCGCCGCCGAGCAGGCCATCAACCTGCTGCTGGCCAGCGCCCGTAACACCGCCCCCGCGCACAACGCCCTCATCAACGGTGAGTGGAAGCGCTCCAAGTACACGGGTGTGGAGCTGTACGAGAAGGTCGTCGGCGTGGTCGGCCTCGGCCGTATCGGCGCGCTGGTCGCCCAGCGCCTGCTCGCGTTCGGCACCAAGGTCATCGCCTACGACCCGTTCGTGCAGCCGGCCCGCGCCGCGCAGATCGGCGTGGAGATGACCACGCTCGACGACCTCTTGGCGCGCGCCGACTTCATCACCATCCACCTGCCCAAGAACAAGGACACCCTGGGCCTCATCGGCGACGAGGCGCTGTCCAAGGTCAAGCCCTCGGTCCGGGTCATCAACGCCGCGCGCGGCGGCATCCTCGACGAGGACGCCCTGTACCGGGCCATCAAGGAGGGGCGCGTGGCCGGCGCGGGCATCGACGTGTTCGCCAAGGAGCCGACCACCGACAGCCCGCTGTTCGAGTTCGAGAACGTCGTGGTGGCCCCGCACCTGGGCGCCAGCACCTCCGAGGCGCAGGAGAAGGCCGGTACCCAGGTCGCCCGTTCGGTGAAGCTGGCCCTGTCGGGCGAGTTCGTGCCGGACGCGGTGAACGTGCAGGGCACCGGCGTGGCCGAGGAGATCAAGCCGGGTCTGCCGCTCACCGAGAAGCTGGGTCGGGTGTTCACGTCGCTGGCCGGCGCGCTCGCCGCCCGCATCGACGTCGAGGTGCGGGGCGAGATCGCCCAGCACGACGTGAAGGTGCTGGAGTTGGCCGCGCTCAAGGGTGTGTTCACCGACGTGGTCGAGGACACCGTGACGTTCGTGAACGCGCCGTTGTTGGCCAAGGAGCGCGGGGTCGAGGTCAACCTCGTGACCAGCGACGACAGCAGCGACTGGCGCAACCTGATCTCGGTGCGCGGTGTGCTGGCCGACGGCACCCGGGTGTCGGTCTCCGGTACCCTCACCGGTCCCCGTCAGACCGAGAAGCTGGTGGAGATCAACAACTACACGATGGAGATCGGCCTCGACGAGCACATGGTGTTCCTCTCCTACGAGGACCGCCCCGGCATCGTCGGCAAGGTCGGCGCGCTGCTCGGTGATTCCGAGGTCAACATCGCGGGCATGCAGGTCATCCGGGACAAGGAGGGCGGCAAGGCGCTGATCGCGCTGACCGTCGACTCCGCGGTGCCGGACGAGATCCTGATCTCGATCGGCGCGGAGATCGAGGCGGACATAGTCCGCCAGATCGACCTGGAGAACTGACTCCGGGCCGGTGGTACGGGGCCGTTCCGTCCAGATTTCGTTAATCGATCTCTGGTCGGGGCGGCCTTTCTGTTGTGTTAATGGCCTTATGTGTTACTGGGGATGATCGTTCCTAATTGCCGATTCGGTGTTTGAATGTGCATCAAGAATTGGCAAAATTATGGGACGTGCATCTGTTCGGAACTTGCTGCCTCCGGGATAGTGGAATCGTGTCCTCGGGCCGGCCGCATGTGAGCGTTCTTCGTGGTCGGTTTTGGAGGAACCCCACCGATCTGTTCGAATGGAGCTCGAATTGCGATTTCTGCGACGTCGTCCTGTTCTCCTGTTCCTGTCTTCCACGGTCGCGGTGTCCACGATGCTCGGACTGTTGTTCGCTCAAGGGCTGATCGACGTTTGGTCGGCCGTGCAGATCACGGCTCTGGCGGCGCTCTCCGGCCTGGTGGTGCTGCTCGTGATCCAGGTGCGGCGTACCACTGTTCAGATCAGGCAATTGCGACGTGGTTTCGATCGACAGGTGCGAGAGGTCGCCGAGATCGCTGGGGAGAATCGGGCCGAACTGTTCGGCCGGGCCGATGAGTTGACCGATCGATTGGACTCCGTGGCCGATTCGGTGACCGAACTGCGCACGGAGATCCGTGACGGGTTGTCCGATGTGCAGGTATTCGGGGGTGCCTCGGTGGCCGCTCGGGTGGTCTCGTGATGGATGGAGTTCTGGCCGAGGCCCTCGGGGGGCGTGGGCAGGGGCGTCTGGTGCTGTGCCATATCGGTGTGCGAACCGCACCGAACCTTGCCCGCCCTGAGCCCGGAATCGAGGTTGTCGACCTGCGGCGCGCGGCCGGGCGCCCGTTCGCGGGGGCCATCGAACGCTTCGTTCTCCTCGCGGCGACCACGGCGGACCTGCGTGCCGCCGTCCCCCTGAGCGGTGGGCTGCCGTCGGCCACTGAGGTCCGGATCGTGGTCATGGCCTCGGCCCCCCACATCGGGCCGCCCTTTCCGGTGGTGCCAGGTTCGGGGCAGTGGGAAGGGCTGCTGGACTTCCACGTGGGTCGCCTGTCGGACCGGGGTTGGTCCTGCGCGTTGACCTTCACCGATCCGGTGGAGGTCCAGGCGGTCCTTCGTGCGGTCGCCCAGGGGATGGTGGGCGGTCGCCAGGGCCGGGAAGTACCGGTGCCGGAGAGCTCGGACGGTGCCGTCGGCGTGGGCCCCACCTGGGAGGAGTTGGGCCGCCCCGGCGCGTTGGTCGGTCGTGCTGGCGGGCCGGGTGTGTCGGTGGGGGGTGTTCCCGCTGTGGATGAGCGGGTGGTGAATCCGATGGGGTTCACGAGGTCTTCGTCGGCCAAGGTGGGGCGGTTGGTTTCGCGGGGTGGTCGTTGGGTGTT
>NZ_JBEYLC010000055.1:0-39173 GCF_040635885.1 Nocardiopsis sp. NPDC006832
ACGAGGAACGATATGAACCAGTGCCCGCCCTTGCGAGATACGGTCGCCGAGCGGATCGTGCCGCCGAGGGGGCGGGAGGAGCGCAGCCGCACCCACCCGAGTTTGGGCAACTTGGCCCGCGACCACTTGCGGTTCAGCTTCTCCACCACGATGAGGTTCCCGGCGGGGAAACGGAACGAGGGCCTCCACTGGTGCTTGGCCCGCCACCGCACGTTGAAGGTGCCCTTCTCACGGCAGGCCCGGTCCAGGTCCTTCAAGGTCTGCTGGAGCACATGCGAGGGGGCCGCCTTGAGCCAGGTCTCTTCGGCCTTGGCCTCGGCCAACTGGGCGGCCTGAAGGTGGTACCCACAGAACGGCCCTTGTCGGCCCCGGGTGTAGCGGTCGACGTACTGGCGGCGCTGGTCCAGGGCGGTGTTCCACACCGCCCGGCAGATGTCACCGAACTCGGTGCACATCGCCTCCTGCGCATCGGTCAGAGCAAGCCGGTAACGACGACCCGACAACACCGTGGAACACCCCCTCTCAGCGGCTCTTCTGGTTGTGCACGTACCGCTCGATCGATTCCAGCGGGGCGCCTCCGACGGTGGCCACGAAGTAGCCGTTGGTCCACAGGGCCGGCAGGCGGGACTTGCAGGTGCCGAAATTCCTCGCGCGAGATCTCCTTCAGCCGTTCCTCGGCACAGCCCCCAGGACGCGGCCACGGTGCGTGGGGTGCCAGAGCGCGTGCCGGGCTCGTTGGAAGGTGATGCCGCAGATCGAGCGCGGAGTGACGGTCGCGTAACCCATCGTATGGCAAAGGGCTGTTCAATGATCCCGTTCGCGGAAAGACAGCTATCCCCAGGGCTGAAGCCCGGGGTCTGCCCCACCCGAAAAACTCTGATCAGTCCCGTTCCCGGGCCGCGCTCGTCGCGGCCGGCACCACCGTCGTCCTGTGGGCCTCGGCGTTCGTCGCCATCCGCGCGGCGGGCGAACACTTCTCCCCCGGTTCCCTCGCCCTGGGCCGGTTGGCCGTCGCCTGCCTCGCCCTGCTGCCGATCGTGCTCCTCACCCGCCGGGGGCGGCCACCGCGCGCGGCCTGGCCGGGCATCCTGTGGTCGGGCGTGCTCTGGTTCGGGGTGTACATGGTGGCCCTCAACCAGGGCGAACAGGAGGTGGACGCGGGCACGGCGGCGTTGGTGGTCAACCTCGGACCGGTGTTGATCGCCCTGCTCAGCGCCCGACTGCTCGGGGAGGGGCTGCCGCGGCCCCTGGTGGCGGGCACCCTCGTGGCGTTCTGTGGCGCGGCCGTGATCGGCCTGTCCACCGCCGAACACGAGGGTTCCTCCGCACTGGGCGTACTGCTGTGCCTGGTGGCCGCGGTCGGCTACGCGATCGGCGTGGTCGCGCAGAAACCGGCCCTTCGACACACCGACGCCCTTCAGGTGACCGCCTACGCCTGCCTGGTCGGCACCCTGTGCTGCCTGCCGTTCATCGGGACCCTGGCGTCCGAAGTCGCGGTCGCGCCTTGGCGGGCCACGGCGACCGTCGTCTACCTCGGGTTGTTCCCGACCGCGCTGGCGTTCACCACCTGGGCCTTCGCCCTGTCACGCATGCCCGCGGGCCGGTTGGGCGCCACCACGTACCTGGTGCCCACCCTCGTCGTGGCCATGTCCTGGGCGCTGCTGGGCGAGACACCCGTCCCCGGCGCGCTGGTCGGCGGGGCGCTCTGCCTGGTCGGTGTGGCCGTCTCGCGCCGTGGGCAGGGCACGGTCGCCGCCCCTGGGACGGCGCGGAGCCGCCCCCGCTGAGGGGAGCGGCTCCCGGACCCGGAGGGTCGGCCTATTCGGCTACTCCGGAACCACGTTGTCGTGGGTGCCCCAAGCCAGTTCGGGGTCGCGTCTGCGCGCGGCCCTGGCCTTGGTCAGACCGTAGACACCCAGGATCAGGATGGCTCCGCCACCGATCCACGCGGTCAGCGCGGCCCCGAGGATGTGGGTGAACCCGAGCAACCACGGCAGTGAGAACAGCACCGCCCCGCCTGCGATCACGCCGATCTCGGTGGTCAACGCGCCGGGGCGGGTCAACGACATCGTCGCGGCGAGGATGACACCCAGCCCCAGGATGAAGAACAGTCCTCCGGAGAACCCGTACATCCCGTGGGCGACCCAGCTCAGCCCCACCATCAAACCGAGGGCGATCGCCGCCCAGTCGGCCCAACGTCCCTTCACACGCATAACGCCACCTCCAGGCAACGGGGTGCGCGCCGGTGGTCGACGCGCGACCCGTGTGGGACCTGTACCCGTTCCGCGGCCGTCACTCCCCGGGGAACGAGTACGGGCGGTGCGGGGGAAGTCCCCCGCACCGCCCGTGAGCGAACCCTCGAACCCCGACCTAGTAGGCGGGCAGGCTCGGGTCGACCTGGTTGATCCAGGCCAGGACCCCGCCGCCGACGTGCACGGCGTCACCGAAGCCGGCGGCCTTGACCGCGGCCAGCGCCTCGGCCGAACGCACACCGGACTTGCAGTGCAGCACGACGCGCTTGTCCTGGGGCAGTTGCTCGAAGGCCTTGCCGTTGAGGAACTCGCCCTTGGGGATGAGTGTCGCGCCCGGGATGCTGACGATCTCGTACTCGTTCTTCTCGCGCACGTCCACGAGGAAGATCTCGTCGGGCTTGTTGTCGAGGAGCTCCTTGAGCTCCGGCGCGGTGATGGTGGAGTCCACGGCGGCCTCGGTGGCCTCCTCGGACACCGCGCCGCAGAACGCCTCGTAGTCGATGAGCTCGGTGACCGGCTCGGTCTCGGGGTCCTTGCGGACCTTGACCTCGCGCCAGGACATCTCCAGGGCGTCGAAGATGAGCAGACGGCCCACGAGCGGCTCACCGATGCCGGTGATCAGCTTGATGGCCTCGTTGACCATGACCGAGCCGATGGAGGCGCACAGCACACCCAGGACGCCGCCCTCCGCGCAGGAGGGGACCATTCCGGGCGGCGGCGGCTCGGGGTAGAGGTCGCGGTAGTGCGGCCCGTACTCGTTCCAGAAGACGCTGACCTGACCGTCGAAGCGGTAGATCGAACCCCACACGTAGGGCTTGTTCAGGATGACGGCGGCGTCGTTGACCAGGTACCGGGTGGCGAAGTTGTCGGTGCCGTCCAGGATCAGGTCGTAACCGGCGAGGATGTCCAGCGCGTTGTCCGACTCCAGACGCTCCTGGTGCAGGATGACCTCGACCCCGGGGTTCACCTCCTTGACGCTGTCCCGGGCGGACTCGGCCTTGGGTCGGCCGATGTCACTCTGCCCATGGATGACCTGGCGCTGGAGGTTGGACTCGTCGACGACGTCGAAGTCGATGATGCCGAGCGTTCCCACCCCCGCGGCGGCGAGGTACAGCAGGGCGGGGGAGCCCAGGCCGCCCGCGCCGACGACGAGGACCTTGGCGTTCTTCAGGCGCTTCTGACCGTCCATCCCCACGTCCGGGATGATCAGGTGACGCGAGTAACGGCGCACCTCGTCCACGGTCAGCTCGGCAGCCGGTTCGACCAGCGGCGGCAGCGACACGGTGACTCCTCATGTCTGTTCGGGTTGCCTCGCACCCATACCCGCACCGAGGGGTCCACGGCGGGAGGGGTGGTGCGCGAAGCGGCTTTCACTTATACCCAACCTAACGGGTGGGGTTTTCCATTCCCACCCCGGGGACGAGTGGCGCTCATCGCCCCACGGGACGTCCTGACCACCCCCAACCAACCGGACCCATCGGTTCATTCCGCGCGGTACCCCCGTGATCACGGTGGCGGCGGGTAGTGTCGCCGGTACCGTCGACGACGTTGGGGAGGACCCTGTGGCATCTTCCGAGCAGCGAGACACCGGACGGACGCCCGAGGCCGAGGCCGAGGCCGAGGACCCGAGTGTGGGCGTTCCCGAGGCCGACGCGGCCGAGCAGCGCACCTCCGCGGGTCCGGACGAGGAGGGCCGTCCTTTCGAGGACACCTCCCAGGACGCCTTCATCGAGGCGAACGAGGCGGATGTGATCGACCAGTCGATCGACGCCGGGGAGGACGAGGACGAGCGCCGTTGAGGTCTCTTTCGGTGATCGCGGTGGCCACCACCGCATGAACTCCAGGCCCTTCGTCTCACGTATTGGGGACTCGCTCGACGCCCTTCTCACCTGCGATGTCGGTTTTCCGGGTCGCCGGGCATCGGTGAAAGTTCGCCGCACGCCGCCCACACTCAACTTACGCGGGAGTAAGATGAGCGAAAAGCCGCGGGGCGCGACACGGGGCCGAGGCCGCGCCCGTAGGTATCAGCCACGCAGATGCCGAGTGAATGGCGCGCATCTGCCATGCCGAGTTCGGAGGGTGTGGGTGTGACAGCTCCTTCAGACGCACGCGCCCGGGGCACCCGCTTGCCCCGGGTCAGGCGCCGACGTCAACTCCTGTCCGCAGCGCAGGAGATCTTCGTCGCCCGTGGATACCACGCGGCGGCGATGGACGAGATCGCGGACCGCGCGGGTGTCAGCAAACCCGTCCTGTACCAGCACTTCCCGGGGAAGCTGGAACTCTACCTGGCCCTTTTGGAGGAACACTCCGAGGTACTGGTCGAGAAACAGCGTGAGGCGCTGGAGAGCACCCACGACAACCGGCAACGGGTCACGGCCAGCTTCCAGGCCTACTTCGACTTCGTCGCGGGGGACGGCGAGGCCTTCCGACTGGTCTTCGAGTCCGACCTGCGCAACCTCCCCGCGGTACGGGAGAAGAGCGAGCACACGTTCCAGCGCTGCGCCGAGCTGATCGGTGAGGTGATCCGGCAGGACACGAGCATCTCCGACGAGGAGGCGCACCTGTTGAGCATCGCCCTGGTCGGCATGGCCGAGACCAGCGCCAGGTACTGGCTGAACAACCACGGTTCGGTACCGAAGGACGCCGCCGAGCAGCTGGTGGCCAGGTTGGCCTGGCGCGGGATCAGCGGCTGGGACCTGAACCGTTCCGATGAGGACGACTGACGGCGACGGCCCGACCGCGGCCCACGACCACGAGGTCGGCCCCCGGACACTTCGAGTGTCCGGGGGCTTTTTCCGTCCGCACCTTCGCGGACCATCCCTTCCATCCCTCTCTCATTCTTCGGATTCACCTCGAAATCCCGCCAGAATGGTGTGCGGTCGGCACCGCAAACGGGTGTCGTCTCGTCTCACGAAACCGATTTCTTCAGGGTTTTACAAATTCCTTGCAAAGCCCGGGCAATCACCACGGGGAATCTTCGACAAAAGATTCGATCTCCCGTCGCCGGGTATCGCGGAACTGAGAAGTACCGCGCTTCTCTTCGCCGTATCCGCTCGGCCCCGGCCACCGGTCGATCGAGCGGTACCAGCGATTCGGGGGTGAAGACGTATGGACATCGGTCAGGGTCTGATGGACGCCTTGGCGGCCGTAGTGAGTTTCGTACCGCTGCTGCTGGGATTCCTGGTGATCCTCGTTCTGGGCTGGATCATCGCCTGGTTCGTGGGCAGGGGGGTCGCCAAGGGCCTCCACAGCGTCGGGCTGGACCGGGCCTTGCACCGTGGCGGTGTGGGTCAGTACTTCGAGCGCAGCCGTTGGACCGGAAGCGAGCTGTGCGGAAAGATCATCTACTACGTCGGACTGCTGTTCGTGCTGACGCTCGCGTTCAACGTCTTCGGTTCGAACCCGGTCAGCACGCTCCTCAACGATGTGATCGCGTGGATTCCGCACGGCATCGTCGCGCTGGTCATCGTCGTGGTGGCCGGCATGATCGCCAAGGCCGTCAAGGATGTCATCAGTAACGCCCTGAGCGGCCTGTCCTACGGCCGCGTACTCGCCAACATCGCCGCCGTGGCCATCCTGGCCCTCGGTGTGATCGCCGCGCTGAACCAGATGGGCGTGGCCGTGGCCGTCACCATGCCGGTACTGATCGCGGTGCTGGCGACCGTCGGCGGCATCCTCATCGTCGGTGTCGGTGGTGGCCTCATCCAGCCGATGCAGGCGCGCTGGGCGCGCTGGCTGGACGTCGCCGAGCGCGAGACCGGCAGGCTGAACGAGGAGAGCAGCTACAAGGCCGGCAGGGACGCGGCGATGAGCCGTCCCGGTTCCACCACGGCGACCGAGACCAAGGAGGAGACCACGAGCCTGTCCGGGCAGCGCGGCAAGAGCGGCGAGTCCACCCCGTAACCGCGAGGCCGCGCACGATCCGTCGGACGTGGGCCCGAGGAGGGCTCGGGAGGACATGAAAGAGGGCGGGGCCGGGTGGCCTCGCCCTCGTCGTGTGTCGCGGTGCTGCTCCCCGCCGGGGTGATCGTCGCCGTCCAGATCATTCGACGGCTCGACTCACATGAATTCGGAGTCGTCCAGCTCCATCCGGGAGAGGTGCTCGATGCGTCGAAAACCCAGAACGACGGTGGCGATCATCGGGAGGAAAGCCAGCCAGAAGACGATGCTCCCCGGCCCCGTGAATACCATCGACACGAGCGAGACGACGAAGATCAGTACGAAAAGCGCGAAGTCGACGCGATCCTGCTGGATCAGGACGCCGACGGGTGGGCGCGCCGCCCCATGTCGACCGCTCCTCATTCGCATTCCTTTCTCGCGACCGCTCAGGCCGCTCCGCCAGTTACGGTGTTCGGGCCCGCGACCGGGCCCTTGACACCACAGATCCCACGTTGCGTTCCGCAGGGCTCTGGTTCCTGTTGGACGCGCCGTCCATGAACGGTCTCTTGGGGCCACCGTCACATTTCAGCCTACGCCCGGTCTCGGCATTTCGCCGGGGAACCGGCAAGGGTGCCTGCCGCGAGAAGCCCGCGTCGAAGATCACACCGCCTGCGATAGGACCAACCTAGCGGACGAAACCACGCTCCTTGGCCAAGCGGCAGATCGCGAGAATTCGGAGAGTCTCCCAGTCATAGCCGGCGTCGTCGGAGTCCCAGCCGCGTTCGAGGCAACCATCGAGGAAGCCGTGCAGGTACGTTCCGAGTGTGCCGGCGTTGAGTTCGGCACCTCCGGAGACAATGCCTTCGCACACCTGTGCGGCATGCTGATCCAGCTCAGCGCACATCCAGGGTTCGAGTGGGCCCTGGAGCGGGCCGAGGCGGTGAAAGTCAAGGGTGAGTCCGGCCAGCGGGTGGCGCACGGAGGTCCCACGGGGCATGGAAGTACCTACTCGCGGTGGTCAGGAGACGGGAAACCTCCTCGACTATATGTGCTTCCCGCCAATGGATCGTAATGAATGTGTTGGAAATTACCCGCACTTGACCAAGTGGGCCCAAGTACCACCAAGGCAGGGTCAAGCCCCCGATTGAACGACAAAACCGGCATCCATCGACGCGGTCGGTCGACGGATGCCGGTTCTGCGAGGGATTACCGGCCCAGCCCCATCGCGGACAAACGCTTGGCGTGCCCTTCGGTGAGCGTGGCGAACATCCGACTCACCGCGGCGAGGTCGCTCAGCCCGGAACCGTCCTCCGCGACCTCGACGTCGCGGGTCACCAGGGCGGCGAGATCGGGCCGCTCCACCGCCACGGTCTGCGCCTGGCTCAGTGCCTCCCCCACGAGCCTGCGGGCCCACAGGGACAACCGACCGGCCAACTTGGGGTCCAGCTCCAGCGCCGCGCGGACCTGCTCGGCGATGAACTCGGCCCGACCGGTCTCGGCGAGCACGTCCTCGACCAGCTCCCGCGTCGCGGGGTCGGCGAGCTCGGCGACCTTGAGATAGAAGTCGCCGGCGATCCCGTCGCCGACGTACGCCTTGACCAGGCTCTCCAACCAGCTCTGCGGTTCGGTTCGCTCGTGCCAGGCGTCCAGCGGCTTCACGAACGGGGCCATGGCCTCCTCGGGGTCGACCCCGAGCTCCTCCAGACGGTCCCGCAGCAACCGGTAGTGCCGCTGTTCATCGGCGGCCAGACCGGCGAGGTCCCCCTTGGTCCGCAGCGACGGGGCCAGGCCCGCGTCGGCCGCGAGACGAAAGAAGGAGCCGAGCTCGGCGTAGGCGAGAAGTCCGAGGAGATCGATCACGCCGGGGTCGGCGGAAGGGCCTTTGGTCATGGTCGTCAGGGTATCGGCACACGCTCGGGGTGCCGACCGGGGACTAAACGCCGCCGGAACACGGTTGCACTCGCCAGGAGCGGGTACGGTCTCGGCCGTCCACGGCCACGGTGAACTGCTATGTCCACCGGGCGAGCCAACAGCTAGACTCTGTGTGATGACCAGCGCGCGTGATCTTCGCGCCGCCTGCCGCGCCCCCGACCGCGGGCCTTCCCGCGGGTACCTCTCCGGCGCCGCGGAGGCGAGCGCCCCGAGCGCGGGCGCCGGACACACACGACGTGTCCTCACGACCAGTGCGGCGTGAGGGAGCGATGGCCAAGCGCCCAGCGACGCACCGCACACGACAAACCAGCGGATGGATATCGCGGCCGGGGCACGTCCCGGGCCGCGCGGGTCCAGTCGGCAGCGCCACCGCGGCTCCCCCAGAGATGCGGGAACCCGATGAGCCGCGCCCTCCGCGGCGGTAGAAAGCCGTCCGCGACCGTACCCCGCCGCGGCCACGAACGACGCTGCGGCCCGCCTAGATGGAGGCCAGAGCCCTGAGCAGTACAGACGAGACAACGACACCCACTACACCCGCGACGACATTCCGCGATCTCGGTGTGAGCACCGAGCTCGCCGACGCCCTCGAAGCCGAGGGCATCGTCGAACCCTTTCCGATCCAGGAACTGGCCCTGCCCATCGCGCTGAACAGCAGCGACATCATCGGGCAGGCGCGTACCGGTACCGGCAAGACGCTCGCCTTCGGCCTTCCCCTTCTGCAGAGGGCCCAAGAGAACCCGGGCACCAGCAAGCGGCCACGCGCCCTGGTGGTGGTCCCCACCCGCGAGCTGGCCATCCAGGTCGCCGCGGACCTGACCACCGCGAGCAAGCGCAGTGGCGGCCGCATCCTCACCGTCTACGGTGGCCGTTCCTACGAGCCGCAGATCAACGGCCTCAAGGAGGGCGTCGACGTGGTCGTCGGCACCCCCGGTCGACTGCTGGACCTGGAGAACCAGAAGCACCTGCGGCTGGACGCCGTCGCCGCGGTGGTCCTGGACGAGGCCGACAAGATGCTCGACCTGGGCTTCCTCCCCGACATCGAGCGCATCCTCACCAAGATCCCGGACGAGCGTCAGATCATGCTCTTCTCGGCCACCATGCCGAGCGAGATCGTCACCCTCTCCCGCAACTACCTGCGGCAGCCCACGCACGTGCGTGCCGGGGACGACAACGAGATCGACGGTTCCGCCATCACCAAGCGGATCGCCCAGCACGCGTTCCGCACCCACCAGATGGACAAGCCGGAGATGCTCGCGCGTCTTCTGCAGGCCGAGGACCACGGGCAGAGCATGGTCTTCTGCCAGACCAAGAGGGCCTGTGACCGGGTCGCGAGCGACCTCAAGTCGCGCGGTTTCGCGGCCGCGGCCGTCCACGGTGACCTCGGTCAGAGTCAGCGCGAACGCGCCCTGCGCGCCTTCCGCAACGGCAAGATCAACATCCTGGTCGCCACCGACGTGGCCGCCCGTGGTCTGGACGTCGACGACGTGACCCACGTGGTCAACTACGAGACGCCCGACGACGAGAAGACCTACACGCACCGCATCGGCCGCACCGGCCGCGCCGGGCGCACGGGTACCGCCGTCACGTTCGTGGACTGGCAGGAGATGCCGCGTTGGAAGCTCATCAACGGCGCGCTCGACCTGGACTTCCACGAGCCGGAGGAGACCTACTCCACCTCCGCCCACTTCTTCGAGGCCATGAGGATCCCCAAGGGGACCAAGGGCAAGCTGGCCGTCGACAAGCGCGGTGAACACGCCGGGCTGGAGGCCGAAGAGGTCGAGGACATCGGCGACACCGGTCAGCCGCGCGGTGGCGACCGCGGTGGTCGCCAGGCTCGTGGCCGTGGCCGTGGTCGTAGCGACGCCGGTCGTACCGAGACCGGTGGCGGTGAGCAGGGCGGACGCCGTGGCGGACGCAACCGCGGCCGCAAGCGCACCCGCAACGGGGAGACCGTCGCCGGTGCGGCTCCGGAGCAGAAGCCGACCGTCTCGGCGGCCGCCGAACGCCCCTCCGGCGCCTCCGAGCGTTCCGGTGAGGGAGACGGTGCCCGTCGGATCCGTCGCCGTCGCCGTACCCGCGGTGGAGCCGCCGCTCGGGACCCCGAGAACACCTGATGTGTGTCGGGGCCGCCCGTGACGCCGTCGGCATCGTCTAGGGTGACCCGACGTGAGTACACCTGAGTTCCTTGATCTGCCGCCGGGTGTGCGGCGCACGGACCTACGACTGACGTATGGTCCGCTGTCCGCGCTCCGGGCTCTGCCCACCTCCGGCGGCACAGAACTGGCCCCCGCTGTCCTGGTGCACGGTTTCACCGGCAGCAAGGAGGATTTCATCGCCCTCCTCCAAAGCCTGGCGCAGGCCGGGCGGGAGGTGGTCGCGATCGATCTGCCCGGCACCTACCGGTCGCCGGGCCCCGAGACCCTCACCCCTCCGCCCGGGGTGAGGCTTCCCGACTACCGTCTCTCCTCTCTGGGAGAGGTGGTCGCCGAGGTCATGGACCAGGTCGGCGATGGCGGCCCCGTACATCTGGTGGGGCACTCCTTCGGCGGCCTGGTGTCCCGTGAGACGGCTTTGTTCGAGGGTTCCCCCTTGGCCTCCCTCACCCTGTTGTGCTCCGGTCCCGGCGCCCTGAGCGGCGCCGCCGCCGTCCGAGCCCGCAACCTCATCGCCGCGGTGTCGATGGACCCCACCAGCGCTCGCCTGCGCGAACTGTGGGACGAGGTGTTCGAGGCCGAGGCACGTGCGCGTTCCCCCAAGCCCGAAGTGGTCGACTTCCTCCGTGATCGCCTGCTGTACAGCAGCGCCCTGGGGCTCATACGCATGGCCGAGGACCTGTTGAGCGCCCCCGACCGCGTGGCCGAGCTCGCCGAGGTGGACGTGCCCAAACTCGTCGTCTACGGCGAGAACGACGACGCCTGGCCCACCTCCGAGCAGAACGACATGGCCGAACGACTCCACGCCCGACGCATCGTGGTCCCTGGTGCGGGCCACTCCCCCAACGTGGAGGCCCCAGAGACCACGGCGAGCGCGCTGACCGCCTTCTGGAACGAGACCGAGTCGGTCGGCCGACGCTGACCCCCGTCCGCCCGGGTGCCCCTCCTGTCGGGGACCGGGCCCACGAACACGACGTGCCGTCGCCCGAGCGGGCGACGGCACGTGTCGTTTCGACGGTCGGGATCAGACCCAGGAGTCGAAGTTCTTGTTCTCCCGCTCCACGGTGGTGGCGGGACCGCGGTCCGGGAGGATCCGGGTTTCCGGCGGCAGCGTCAGCAGGTTCTCACCGATGGTGGCGAGCTGTGTGGTGTAGTCCAGGTGGGTGTCGCCGACCATGCCGGGACCGCCCTCACGAAGCGTGTCACCACCGAACACGACGCCGAGCCCGCTGATGTAGAAGCCGATGGAACCGGGTGAGGTCCCGGGCAGGGGCAGGACGTCGATGTGCAGGTCCGCGACGTCCAGGGCGCCGCCGCCCTCCACCTCGATCTCCGGGCGGTGCTCCGCGCCGTGGACGCGGCGCCAGGCACGCATCTCGCGGGGGTGCAGGGCGATGTCCGCCTCGGTCTCCTCGGCGATGGCCAGGGCCGCGCCGATGTGCGGGCTGTAGCCGTTGGTGCAGGCCACGAGGTAGACCTCGCGGTCACCGATGGCCTTCAGGATCGCCTCCGCGTCGTGGGCGGGGTCGATGACGATGACGCCGTCCTTGTCGGCCTCGACGATCCAGGTGTTGCTGACGACGTCGAACTTCTCGTCGCCGAACTCGAAGACGCCGGCCGTGCGCACGCGGGTGATGCCCTCACCGTCGGGGCCGGTGACCCCGACCTGCTGTTCCTCGTCATCCGGGCCCGCGAAGACGTCGCTCTCCTCGGCCTCGTCGGCCGTGTCGGAGTCCTTGTCGGAGTCCTTGGCAGAATCGGACTCATCCGTCTCGGAGTCGTCCTTCTCCGCATCGTCCACGTCGGACTCGGTGTCGGACTCGGTCTCCTCCGCACCCTCCTCCTCGGCCGCCTCGGTCTCCTCCGTCTTCTCGGAGGCGGACTCCTCGGCCGCGGTCTCGCTCTCCGCGCCCTTGCCCTCGGACTCGACCGCGTCGTCGGTCTCCTCCTTGGTGTCCTCCGCGACCTCCGCAGCGGAATCGGTGGCCTCCTGGCCTTCCTGCTTCTTCGACTTCCGCTTCCAGAACACGGTGTCAGACCCTTCGTCCAGATATGTGCTGATTCAACGCTGTGACCATTGTCGCGCTCTCACGCAGTGGTCCGTACCGTACCGAACTCGACGCGCGCGGTGACCGTTCCGCCCGGTGGTTCCTCAGCCCTTCAGGAGCCGCGCCCCGGTCGCCGGCGCGATGAGCTCCTCGAACGCCTCCGGCGCCGTGGTCCTGGCGCCGAGCCGATGTCCGGTCAGAGCGCCGTGGTCGTCGCTGGACCCGGTCACCACGATGCCCAGATCCGCGGCGATCCCCCGCCACTCCTTGGTCTGCGGTCGGTTGTGCGCGGGGTGATCGGCCTCGACTGCACCGAGTCCGACGGCCACCATGCGTTCGGCCAACTCGACCGGGACCGACCCGTTCATGGCGCCCTCCGCCCGGGCCGGGTGGGCCAGGGAACACACCCCGCCCGCCTCACGGACCAGTCGCACCGCGCGGACCGGATCGATCGCGTACCGGGAGACGTAGGCGGGACCGCCGGAGCCGATCCACCGATCGAAGGCGTCCTGCACGTTCTTGGCCGCGCCCGCCTCCACCACCGCGCGGGCCAGGTGCGGGCGGCCGATCGTGTTGGCGTCGGCGTGTTCGGGGTGCCCGGCGCCGGCGATCTCCAACACCCGCTCCCAGGTCACGTCCACGCCGTTCCGCTGAAGTTTCTCCACCATCTCCTCGGCCCGGGTGGCCCGGTCGTGGCGTACCCGGCGGAGTTCCTCCGCCAGCCCCGGGGATCGCGGGTCGAAGAGGTAGCAGACCAAGTGGACGCTGGACCCCTGGTAGGCGCAGGACAGTTCCATCCCGGGGACCAGGGTGAACCCGGGGGGCAGATGCCGTGCGGCCTCCTCAAGGCCACCGACCGTGTCGTGGTCGGTCAGGGCGAGGACGTCCAGGCCGGCGTCGACCGCGTACGCGATGACCTCGGCGGGGGTATCGGTGCCGTCGGACACCGAGCTGTGTGAATGCAGGTCGATACGTGTCACCGGGCGATTGTACGTAAATCGCGCGGTCACCGCGCCGGTCGCGCGCTCGGGCCGGGTCGATGTGCCTTCCCGGTCAGGCCGACGCGTCCCGGTGGGCGAGCATGTGCTCCAGGAACGGGCTCGGCGCCCCGAACGGGGGTTCGAAGGCGATGCCACCGTCCCACAGGTCCCGGAGGTCGCGCAGGGCGCTGATCTCCCCCATGAGCATCCCGGTGTCGGCGGAGGCGAACACCACCCACAGCCAGTGGGCGAGCGCCTCACCGGCGTAGGCCGCGCGATCGCGCCCCACGTCCAGGTTCCACAGCGCCATCTCGTGGCCGTCGTAACGCACCTTGGCGTCGGGCGGACCCTTGTCGAAGCCGACGCCCGGGTCGGCGCCCTCCAGCCCGGCCAGGCGGGCGCCCAGGCCGATACCCGGATCCTCCGCGACGACGACGAGTTCGCCGATCCCGCCGAGCGGGTTCGGTCCGGACATGGCCACGGCGGTGGCGAGCGCACCGGTGCGTTCGTCGCCGACGTCGGCGAAACCGGTGACCACCCAGCCTCCGGGCAACGGCCATGGGATCCACACGGGAACCTGGGCCTGCGGGAGGACGGCCTCAAGCGTGGCGGGGCCCGGGGGGCGTACCGCTTGGAGCGGCGCCACCGGACCGTGGGCGTCACATTGCCAGGCGCTGGTCCACAACCCCGGGGGTTGCACACCGCGCCCGCATCGTGGACACGAGGGCTCGGGTTTCATGTCCTGGTCATCTACCCGGGTGGGACTCGTGGAAAACGCGAGGCGGGCGGGGCACAGGAGCCCCGCCCGCCCGATAAAGCCTCCAGGTCACGGAACCATGTCCGGGACCGGGGTCCTCAGCCGTCGCGACGCTTCTTGTTGGCGGTGATGCGACCGCGCTCCTTCTGGTCCAGGATCACCTTGCGGATGCGCACGTGCTCGGGGGTCACCTCGACGCACTCGTCCTCGCGGCAGAACTCCAGCGCCTGCTCCAGGGAGAGCTTGCGCGGCGGCACCAGCTTGACCAGCTCGTCACCGGTGGCCGAGCGCATGTTGGTGAGCTTCTTCTCCTTGGTGATGTTGACGTCCATGTCGTCGGCGCGTGAGTTCTCGCCGACGATCATGCCCTCGTACACCTCGGTGGTCGGCTCGACGAACAGGACACCGCGCTCCTGCAGGTTGAACATCGCGAAGGCGACGGCCGCGCCGGCCCGGTCGGCGACCAGGGAACCGTTGGGGCGGGTGCGCAGGTCGCCGAACCACGGCTCGAACTTGTCGAACACGTGGTGGGCGATACCGGTGCCGCGGGTCTCGGTGAGGAACTCGGTGCGGAAGCCGATGAGGCCGCGGGAGGGCACCAGCCAGTCCATGCGCACCCAGCCGGTGCCGTGGTTGACCATGTTCTCCATACGGCCCTTACGGACGCTGAGCAGCTGGGTGATCGCGCCCATGTAGTCCTCGGGCGCGTCCACGGTCAGACGCTCGACGGGCTCGTGCAGCTTGCCGTCGATGCTCTTGGTGACCACCTGCGGCTTGCCGACGGTGAGCTCGTAGCCCTCACGACGCATCTGCTCGACCAGGATGGCCAGCGCGAGCTCACCACGACCCTGCACCTCCCAGGCGTCGGGACGCTCGGTGGGCAGGACCCGAAGGGAGACGTTGCCGACGAGCTCCTTGTCCAGACGGTCCTTGACCAGGCGGGCGGTGACCTTGGCGCCCTTGACCCTGCCGACCAGCGGCGAGGTGTTGGTGCCGATGGTCATGGAGATGGCGGGCTCGTCCACCTGGATCAGCGGCAGCGCGACCGGGTTCTCCGGGTCGGCGAGGGTCTCACCGATCATGATCTCGTCGATACCGGCGATGGCGGCGATGTCACCGGGGCCCGCCATCTCCGCGGGCTTGCGCTCCAGCCCCTCGGTCATGAGCAGCTCGGTGATCTTCACCTGCTTGACGCTGCCGTCGGTGCGGATCCACGCGACCTGCTGGCCCTTGCGGAGTTCTCCCTGCTGGACACGGACCAGGGCGAGACGGCCCAGGAACGGGGAGGCGTCGAGGTTGGTGACGTGGGCCTGCAGCGGTGCGCCCGGGACGTACTCGGGGGCCGGGATGGTCTCCAGGATGGTGCTGAACAGCGGCACCATGCTGTCGTTGTCGGGCATCCCGCCGTTGGCCGGGCGCTCCAGGGAGGCCTTGCCATCACGCGCGCAGGTGTAGACGATCGGGAACTCGATCTGCGACTCGTCGGCGTCCAGGTCCATGAACAGCTCGTAGGTGTCGTCCACGACCTCGGCGATCCGGCTGTCGGGCCGGTCCACCTTGTTGATCACGAGGATGACGGGGAGCTTGGCCTGGAGGGCCTTGCGGAGCACGAAGCGGGTCTGCGGGAGGGGGCCCTCGCTGGCGTCGACGAGCAGGACGACACCGTCGACCATCGACAGACCACGCTCGACCTCGCCGCCGAAGTCGGCGTGACCGGGGGTGTCGATGATGTTGATGACCACGTCCTCGCCCTCGGGCGTGGTGTAGTGCACCGCGGTGTTCTTCGCGAGAATGGTGATGCCCTTCTCGCGCTCCAGGTCGTCGGAGTCCATGACCCGCGCGTCGACGTCCTGGTTCTCACGGAAGACTCCCGCTTGCCAGAGCATCGAGTCGACGAGGGTCGTCTTCCCGTGGTCGACGTGGGCCACGATGGCCACGTTGCGCAGGTCGGTACGGCGGGCGGAGCCCTCCAAGGGCGTGGCACTGGACATGCTTGAGACTCTTTTTCCTGTACTGGGTAGAGACCGCAGGGTGCCACGGCCCGTCGCCAGTTTATGCGGTCATAGTGGGCTGAGCGGGAAACGTACAGGTCGCACCGGTTACCTTCGTCACCGGGGAAGGCCCCTTCAAGGGGGTCGAAAAGTCCCTTTCGGGCGACGTTCCGGGCCTTGTCGGGGACGATTCGCATGCGCCGTGCACGGAGGTCAGGCGGGTTGTGAGTCCGCTTCCAGGATCCTCCCGAGGGGATCCAGGAAGGGGCGGTCGGCGGGCAACCAGTCGAGTTCGTGTAGCCGCGACGGATCGACCCATTTCAGTGCGAGGTGCTCCAGGGGACGGGGTTCGCCCACCAGGAGTTCGGCCCTGAACAGCCGCAGTGTCGTGGGACGGCCCAGGCGTTCGGAGATCGCTTGGAGGGGGACGTCGGGGCCGATCCGGTCGCCGGCCCGGATCGTGACGTCGAGTTCCTCCCGGCACTCGCGAACGACCGCCTCGGCGGGGTCCTCCCCCGGTTCGGTCTTGCCACCGGGGAACTCCCAACGGCCACGGGTGGCGGCGGGTGCGGCCCGCTGGGCCGCCAGGACCCGTCCGTCACGGATGACGGCGGCGCCCACCACGATCAGTTCGTCTCGCACATCGACCCAGCCTAGGGGACGGTGATGCGACCGGAGACCGTCCATCGCGGGCGCCACCGGCCGTCGGGCCGGGTGCCGGCCCACCCAAGGGCCGGCACCCGGTTCGGCGACGCTCTCCGGGGGGAGTGAACAGAGCGTCCGCCTGGGCGATGGTCCGGCGGCCCACCTACGGGAACGGGTTCCCTTCGACGGGGTCGGCCGTGCGAGAGCCTATGCAGCCGAAGCACCCCGTGGGGCGATTTCGGCGAATGTTCTGGTCCTTTTCACGTCCCGAACCGGACTTTCGACACGGAATGGGTTGTTCAGAACACCGATTCGGTGCCGTTACCGCTACGCAGTCGATGGGCCAGCCCGGTGTGCCGACGGCCGGAGGAGGCGTTGCGGACCGCTTGGGCCAGGGCCCGGCGGGAGCCCACCAGCACCACCAGCCTCTTGGCGCGGGTGATGCCGGTGTAGAGCAGGTTGCGCTGCAACATCATCCACGCGCTGGTGGTGACGGGGACGACCACCGCCGGGTACTCGCTGCCCTGGGAGCGGTGCACGGTGATGGCGTAGGCGTGCGCGAGCTCATCGAGTTCGGCGAAGTCGTAGGTGATCTCCTCGTCCTCGTCGGTGCGCACCGTCATCTCCTGGGCGACGGAGTCCAGGCCGGCGACCACTCCGAGGGTTCCGTTGAAGACGCCGTTGCGCCCCTTCTCATAGTTGTTGCGGATCTGGGTGACCTTGTCGCCGACCCGGAAGATCCGGCCGCCGAAGCGACGTTCCGGCACACGGTCCCCGGAGGGGGTCAGCGCCTGTTGCAGGGCGGTGTTGAGGTTGGTGGCGCCGGCCGGTCCGCCCTTCATGGGGGCCAGGACCTGCACGTCGCGGAGCGGGTCGAGCCCGAACCGGCGCGGGATGCGGCGCGCCACCACGTCGACGGTCATCTCGGCGGCGGAGTCGGCGTCCTCACAGGGGAAGAGGAAGAAGTCGTCCATCCCCTGGAAGTGCGGTGGTTCGCCCTGGTTGACGCGGTGCGCGTTGGTGACCACGCCGGACTGCTGTGCCTGGCGGAACACGTGGGTCAGGCGCACGTTGGGGATCGGCGACCCCTCATCCAACAGGTCCCGCAGGACCTGGCCGGCACCGACCGAGGGCAGCTGATCGACGTCGCCGACGAACAACAGGTGTGCCCCGGGCGGGACCGCTTTGACCAGCTTGTTCGCCAGGATGAGGTCCAGCATCGAGGCCTCGTCCACCACGAGCATGTCGCAGTCGAGGGGGTTGTCGCGGTCGTGCGCCGCCTCTCCACCGGGGCGCAATTCCAACAGACGGTGCACGGTGGCGGCCTCGTGTCCGGTGAGTTCGGTGAGGCGCTTGGCCGCGCGCCCGGTGGGTGCGGCCAGGATGATCTTGGCGTTCTTGGCCATCGCCATGGTGACGATGGAGGAGACGGTGAAGGACTTGCCGCAGCCGGGGCCACCGGTGAGCACGCACACCTTCCGCGAAAGCGCCTCCTTGACCGCTTCGCGCTGGGCCTCCGCGAGGGAGGCGCCGGTACGCCGATCGAGCCAGTCCAACGCCACCGGCCAGTCCACGTCGGTGAAGGCCGGCATGCGCTCCTCGGGGCCCGCCAACAGCGTGCGCAGCCCGGCGGCCAGACCCATCTCGGCGCGGTGGAAGGGCAGCAGGTAGACGGCGCGGACGGGTTCGCCCTCGGGGCCGGGCACGGTCTCGCGGGCCACCCCCTCATCGGCCACCAACCGGGCCACGCACTCGATGACCAGTCCGGTCTCCACCTGGAGGATCTTCACCGCGGCGGAGATGAGTCGTTCCTCCGGCAGGAAGCAGTGCCCGTCGTTGCTCGATTCCGACAGGGTGAACTGGATGCCGGCCATGACCCGTTCCGGGCTGTCGTGCGGGATGCCCACGGCCTGGGCGATGGTGTCGGCGGTCTTGAAGCCGATCCCCCACACGTCGGAGGCCAATCGGTAGGGCTCCTTCTGCACCACCTCGATGGAGGCGTCCCCGTACTTCTTGTAGATGCGCACCGCGAGCGAGGTGGTGACGTTCACGCCCTGCAGGAAGACCATGACCTCCTTGATGGCCTTCTGTTCCTCCCAAGCGTCGGCGATGAGCCTGGTGCGCTTGGGGCCCAGGCCCGGCACCTCGATGAGCCGTTTCGGTTCCTCCTCGATGACGTCGAGGGCGTCGGTACCGAAGTGCTCGACGATGCGTTCGGCCATCTTCGGGCCGATGCCCTTGATCAACCCCGAACCCAGGTAGCGGCGGATGCCCTGAACGGTGGCGGGCAGCACGGTGGTGTAGTCGTCGACGTGGAACTGGCGGCCGTACTGGGGATGGGAACCCCAACGGCCGCGCAGCCGCAGCGCCTCACCCGGCTGGACCCCGAGCAGGGAACCGACCACGGTGAGCAGATCGTTACCGCCCCGACCGGTGTCGATCTTGGCGACGGTGTAGCCGTTCTCCTCGTTGGCGTAGGTGACGCGTTCCAGGACCCCCTGGACCACCGCCTGTCCGCCGGAGGTGGACCGGGATGGTTCGGACACCGGGCGCTCCTCCTTCCTCAGTTGCGGGTGTCGATGGTCGGCGACTCATCGCCCAGGACGGCGAGCACCCGATCACGGTCGGGCCGGCGCAGACCGCGGGCGACCAGCCGGTAGGAGTGTTCGAGCATCTCCAGGAACTCGTCGTCGGGAACACCGCCGTCCAGCCGCACCGAGTTCCAGTGTCGCTTGCTCATGTGCCAACCGGGGGTGACCGCCGAGAACTCGGCACGCAACTCCAGGGCGAGTTCCGGATCGCACTTGAGGTTGACCACCGCCGGCTCCGATGGGTTGAGCAGAGCGAACATCTTCTGCCCGGAGATCTTGTAGACGAGGGGGCCGGGGCCGAAGGGTTCACTCTCGTCGGTCTCCGGGAACCACAGGGCCGCGTCGATGAATTGTTCCGGTGTCATACGCGCCTTCCCTCTCGCCGTCGCATCCTCTTAGAGCCTGCCAGAAGCCGATGACAGCCGGGAGCGCCGTTCCGGGATCTGTGGATGGCCGATGCCACTCCGAAGTCCGTGGGCCCCCGGATTCAGTCGCGGTCGAGGTCGGGGAGCTCGGCCACGCGCATGGCCATCTCCTGGGCACGCACCAGGGCTTCGAGTTCGGGATCGCCCGCCTGCGCGCCGACCGCCTCCACCGCGATGCCGTCCAGTTCCCTGGCCGCGCGAAGGTCGCGTTCCTCGGCCTCGGCCGCGCGGATCAGGTCGGCGTAGCGTTCCAGCAGCCGGATCCGCTCCTCGACCCGGGCGACGTCCCGGGTGAGCGCGTCCGCGGCGCGTTCGGCGGCCTCCTGTCCTCGTCCACCGGCTGTGGGGGCCACGTCCATGCGTCCTCGCAGCTCGGACTGGCGGCGCAGGGCGGTGGCCAGGGCCCACTCGGTCTCACCGAGCACCACCCGGTCCCGGATCGGGTCGCGCAACACCTCGTCGCTCAGGCGGGAACCGAGCACGGTGTCCACCGCCCGTTGGGCACGCGCCAAGAGCGCGACCGCCGGTTCGTCGAGCATCCCGGGGACCACGTAACCGCCTTGGGCCGCGGCGACGATCCGTCGCGGATCCTCCGCCGACGTCTCCTGGTTCCGTCGTTGCGTGTACAGGGCGGAGCCGCCCACGGAGAGGACCGCGAAGACACAGACCAGGACGGAGAGCAGGGTGGACATGCCGGGCAGCGCGATCCGCAGGAGCACGCACCAGCCCAGCGCGTACAGCACCAGCAGCAGCGGGCGGTAGGGGCTCTGGTTCGAGGGATCGGAGCCCGCGTCACCATCGGGAGGCACACCGTTCAGGGCCGATGCCAGACGGCGCACACCCTCCACGCCCAGTTCGGGGTCGATCGAGGCCCGGCCCCCACCGGAACCCTCCGTTCCGGGCGACCCGTCCACCACCCGCTCCCGAACGTCCATGGCGCGCGCGGTGAGGACGGGCGTGCCCCGGGAGTCGTTGACGAGGAGACCCCATCGGATGAGGTCGGCCTCGGTGCTGGGGGCGGCCGGTCCGGGGAGCCAGGAGTCCGCGGTGCCCGGGACGAGCGTGGCCTCACGTAGCGAACGGACCATCGCGGGGGTCACTTCGATGGTGGAGTGATCGGATAGCACGAGCTTCAAGGTGGGGGATCCTCACGGCCTGGTAGTCAACGTATTCCTACCACCAGGCCGCACGAGCCTCCGTGCGGTGGCCGACCTCAGAGCAGACCGAAGTAGGCGCGCCCCTCCTTGGAGAGCATGTTGCTCAGCATCCAGACGGTGAAGCCCAGCGGAACCAGCATGAGGAACTCCCCGTGGAACAGGCCCCAGCCCAGGGTGAGCCCGGCCAGCCCCTGGAAGAGCACGGTGCCCCAGTAGACCCCGACGGTGCGGCGGCGCATACGCGCGCCCAACAGCACCGAGAGCGCGCCGTAGAGTCCGGTGATCAGCGCCATCACGACCATCATCGAACGCATCATGGCCGCGTCGATGTTCATCTCGACGCCCTCGGCCGCGAAGTACGCGGACTGCTGGTCGAGGGCCTCGTTCATCGCCTCCTCCGGCGCTCCCAGACCCATGAGGAAGAGCAGGGCCAGCAGCAGGCCGGACACACCACCGATGAACATCAAAGTTCGGGTGGTGGTCACCTTCCTCGGCATGGGGGCGTCGGGACTCAGCGCCGCGAAGTGGGCGTTGAAGTCCGGCATCCCGTGCTGCGGCGGGACCCCGCCCTGCCTCGGGTCGTACGGGTCCTGGCCAGAGGAAAACACGGACGCCCTCCGAGGGAAGTGATCGGGATCGACTTTCCCCTCCATGGTAGAGGGGCCTCACCCCGAGGGCCACGAGCAAGGTCGCGGTAGCCGACCAACGAAATCGGAACGCGTCACCCAGGGCGGCCGAAGGCCGCCCATGGTGACCCAGGGCGATCCCTCGATGTCGAGAACCTCCGGAAACTCAGGAGGTTCTGCAAATCGTAACCCCGGCGTCCATGCCCGCACACCCTCGTCCCCTTTATGGTGAACGAACTCCGCCCCCGCCGATTCCCCCTAAGGAGTCACACAAGCCATGTCCAGACTCGTGCGCGCATCCGGCGCACTGCTCCTGACCGGCGCGCTGGTGGCACCCTTCGCGCCCGCCGCCAGTGCCTCCGCGCCCATGGACACCACCGATGACGCGGCCTTCACCCTCACCCTCCTGCACGGCAACGACCCCGAGTCGGCTCTGCTGAACGCCCCCGCCGACCCCGATTACGGCGGGGCCGCGCGCTTCACCACGCTCCTGCGAGAACTACGGACGAGCGAGGGCGCCGGCGAGGAGGCCGAGGACGGCGAGGCCGACAACCGCGGCGTGGTCACCGTCAACTCCGGTGACATGTACCTTCCCGGCCCGGAGTTCGCGGCCTCCCAGGAAGACGGTGCTCCCTTCTACGACGCGATCGCCGCCTCCCACGCCGAGTACGACGCGGTCTCCATGGGCAACCACGAGTTCGACTTCGGCCCGGACCTGTACGCGGACTTCATCGATGGGCTGCCCGAGTCGACCCCCGTGGTGGCCGCGAACGTGGACGTGTCCGCCGAGCCCGCGCTCGCCGCGCACGAGGCCGCCGGCCGGATCACGCCGAGCACCGTGGTCGACGTCGAGGGCGAGCGGGTGGGCATCGTCGGGGCGCTCTACCCGGACCTGGCCACCATCACCAGTTCGCGCGACGTGGTGGTCGACGAGGTCGTCGACCCGGTCCAGAGCGAGGTCGACCGGCTCTCCGGCGAGGGCGTCGACAAGATCATCATGATCTCCCACCTGCAGAACATCACCTTCGAGGAGCGGGTCGCGCAGGAGCTGACCGGCGTCGACGCCATCGTCGCCGGTGGCGGTCACGAGGTGATGGCCAACGAGGGCGACGCGCTGGTCCCGGACGACGAGGTCACCGTCCACCCCGGTACCGGTGAGCCCCTCTCCTACCCGCTGGTCGCGCGGAACCCCGAGGGCGCCGAGGTCCCGATCGTCACCGCGGGTTCCAACCACAAGTACGTGGGCCGCTTGGTCATCAACTTCGACGCCGACGGCGACATCGTCTCCCTCGGCGACCGTTCCGGTCCGGTCGTGGTCGACGGTTCCGTGGAGCCGGACGCCGAGGTCGACGCCCAGGTCACCAAGCCCGTCTCCGAGTACGTCGACGAGCTCGCCGAGACCGACGTCGCCCAGAGCGAGGTCGCTCTCGAAGGCCGCCAGGACCCGGGTGTTCGCACCCGGGAGACCAACCTCGGCAACCTGCTGGCGGACTCCCTCATGGACACCGGAGCCCGTAACGCCGAGGAGTACGGGGTCCCCGAACCGCAGATCGGTATCCAGAACGGCGGCGGAATTCGCAACGCGTCGCTGATCCCGGCCGGGACGATCAGCGCGTTGGACACCTACTCCATCGCCCCGTTCGCCAACCAGGTCGCGGTGGTGCCGGACGTGCCTCGCGCCCAGGTCAAGGAGTTGCTGGAGCACGGGGTGTCCGCGGCCCCGGCTTCCAACGGCGGATTCATGCAGGTCGGCGGGGTCAACTTCGCCTACGACCCCGAGCAGCCCGCGCAGGAGGTGAACGAGGACGGTGAGGTGCTGGGCGAGGGCGAACGGGTGCGCGACGCGGTCCTGCACGACGGAACCGTGCTCGTCGAGGACGGCGAGGTCGTCGACGGCGACCCCATCACCATCGCCACCAACGACTTCTCCGCCCGCGGTGGCGACATGTACCCGTTCCGCGGCGCCGACTTCACCGTGGTGGGCTCCACCTACCAGGGCGCCCTGGAGCTGTTCGTGTCCGACACCCTGGCCGGTGAGATCACCGAGGCGGACTACCCCGAGGGCGGCTCCGGCCGGATCGTGGTCGGCGACGAGGCCACCACCCCGCCCGGAAACGGCGGTGGTGACGACGGCGATGACGAGGACGGTGACGACGCCGGACCGTCCCCCTCCCCCAGCCCGTCCGACGACCCGAGCGAGGGTCCTGACGGCGGCGGTGGCGGTGGCGGTGCCGACGGCGACCGTAAGGACGACAAGGGATCCCTGCCGCTCACCGGCGGCGCCCTGACCGGTCTGATCATCGCCGCGTTGGTGGCGGTGGGCGCCGGCGGCGGTGCGCTCTACCTCAGCCGTAAGCGCGCCACGACCCCCGACGCCGGGGAGATCGACGCCTGACCCTCCCCGCCATGACGAGGTGCGGCCCCGCTCGGAACGCGTTCCGGGCGGGGCCGCACCTCGTCATCAGCAGCGGGGCAGGCCCTCGATGGGCCGCCACGGCTCGGCGACCCGGAACGCGGTGGCGCTGACGTAGACGTCCCGGTTGCCGGTCTGGTCGTCGGTCAGCGCCCACCAGGTCGAGTAGCCGCCCTCGCCGTCGGAGTGGGCCTGTCCCTCGGTCTGGCAGAAGAAGGCGTGTCGGCCGGTCCACAGCAGCCCGCCCGACGGGTAGCGGTTCTCCGGTGACCGATAGCTGTGCGCGTCCCGCCAGGTGGAGTAGTGGTGGCGGTGCGAGTGGTCGTTCACGAGCTCCGAGGGCCCGGGGGCCGCGGAGACGGGGGCCGCCGCCAGGGTGAGCGCCGTGGTCAGCCCCAACGCCACCGCTCCGGACCGCCCCGGCCACCAGGTGGTTCGCCGTGCCATCGATCGCTCCTCGTGTCCCGGCCCCGGAACCGCCGGGGCCGCGCGGATATACCCGATGGGGCCCGATCCGCGGGGACCCGAGACCACCACCTCCGGCTCATTATCACCGAAAGTGACGAGTGCGTGACACATGGACACGAATGCGGCGTCGTCAGCAGCCGACGATGCCCTCGACGTCATCGGTCATCGCACCACGATCGGATTCCTCCATGCCACCGCGCTCGAACCAGATGAGCACGATGTGGCAGGCGCTTCGGAAGTCCACCGCCATGTCGGCGCCCTCCGCGTCCTCTACCTCCTCCTGGTTCCGCAGGCCCAGGACGACGGTCGTGGCGACGAGGGAGTTCTCGTAGGAGATGACCCGGACGAGGTTGGTCTCCACCGCCATGGTGCAGACGAAGAGGTCGTCCTCCTCCTCGGAGACGCATAGCTCGTCACTGACGTCCAGCCCGTCGGTGAGGTCGTCGTGCCGTTCCCGTAGTTCCGTCACCACCTCCTCGGCCGTCATGTCCCAGAGCGCGGCGTCCGCGCCCTCGGAAGGCTCTTCCGTCGACGCCTCGGTGGGTTCGGGGGTGGGGCTCGGTTCGTGGGTGGGTGCGACCGAGGGCTCCGGGTCGCTCTCCACCGCGGTCGGGGTGGGGTCGGGCGCACCGGCGGCGGCGACCCGGTCGGTGAACGCGCCCGCGATCGCGAGCGTGCCGCCCAGGGTCGAGGCCCCGGCCAGGATCGCGATGACGGTGAGCACCGCGAGCAGCCCGCCTCCGTAGCGCCCCTGCGGAGACGGCGCCCCCTGCCACGACCCTTGGGGGCGGAATTGCCCCGGGTAGGGAAAATCCTCCCCTCCTTGGGGGGAATCGGGGTGGGGGTTCACTACCGGACTCCTCTGCGTTCGCGAAAACAAGAAGGTGACACTTCGTACCCTCCGGGACAACCTTCCCAGTTCCATCAAGAACGTGCAAAGAAAAGGCCAGTGGTGGCCACTTGCCCCCATTTGACCGTTATGTGATTAGCGTATTTTCAACCAACCTTGGGGCATCCGGCGCGCATAATAGGGAAATGCGCCACCCGGGTCCTACCATCGGCACCATGACCTGCGTTTTGCTGGCCGAAGACGATGTCTCGATCTCCGAGCCTCTCGCCCGCGCACTTCGTCGCGAGGGCTATACGGTGGACGTGACCGTCAACGGCGTCGAGACACTCGACCGCGCCCGTGCCGGAGACATCGACCTCATGGTCCTGGATCTCGGTCTGCCCGAAATGGACGGCCTAGAGGTGGCACGTCGGCTCCGCGCCGAAGGCCACGGAACGCCCATCCTGATCCTGACCGCCCGAGCCGACGAGGTCGACACCGTCGTCGGTCTCGACGCCGGGGCCGACGACTACGTCACCAAACCCTTCCGACTCGCCGAACTCCTCGCACGCGTGCGTGCCCTACTGCGCCGTGGTGGCGCCGAGGTGCCCGTCGTACACGGAGTCCGCATCGACAACGACTCCCGCCGCGCCTGGCTCGGCGACCGCGAGCTCCAACTCACCACCAAGGAATTCGACCTGCTTCGCGTCCTGGTCCGTGATGCCGGCAAGGTGGTGACCAGGGAACAGATAATGCGTGAGGTGTGGGACACGAACTGGTGGGGGTCGACCAAGACCCTCGACATGCACATATCGTGGCTGCGCCGCAAACTCGGCGACGACGCCAACCAACCGTCCTACATCACGACCGTCAGGGGCGTCGGCTTCCGATTCGAACGAGACTAACGGGGTCTTGGCTTCGACACGCTCCTCGGTCGCCCTCTCCAGGGTCGGACGGACGTGAGGTGACATGCGCAGACGGATGGTCTTCTCCACCCTGGTGGTGACCGTCATCGCGGTCATGCTGCTCGGACTGCCCCTGGGCGCTCTCACCTTCAAACTGGTGCACGACGAGAGCGCCCGACAGCTCGAAGGCGAGGCGGAGCTGATCGGTTTCGAGAGCGACGCCATGATCGAACGCGACGGCGAGATCGATCTCGCCGAGTTCGACCAGGAGCATCCGGGCCGCTTCATCCGGATCACCGACGACAGCGGTGAGACCGTCCTGACCGCGGGCAACCCGGAACTCGACCCGACGTCCGTCGACTCGCCGGGGCTGATCCGAGCGGCGGCGACCACCGAACTCGGCACCACCGTCGAGGTGTGGTCCGGTTCGGAGGCCCTACAGGAGAGCGTGATCCGGGCCTGGCTCGGGATCGCCTCACTATCCCTGCTGGCCATCGGGGTCGCGGTCGGGCTCTCCATGTTCCAGGCGCGCAGACTCACGCTGCCGCTGGTCGACCTGGCGGCCACCGCCGAACGACTCGGCTCGGGGGTCACCACCCCGTGGGGGCACCGCTATGGCATCCCCGAGGCGGACCGTGTCGCCGAGGTGTTGGACCGCAGCGCCGAACGCATCGCGGGTCTGATCGCCACCGAACGCCACTTCGCGACCGACGCCTCCCACCAGCTGCGCACGCCGTTGACGGCGCTCACCATGCGGTTGGAGGAGATCATCGCCGAGGCGAACGACCCGGGCGTGGTCCGGGAGGAGGGCGAGGCGGCCCTGGCCCAGGCCGAACGGCTCACCGAGACCGTCGAGAGCCTGCTCGGCCGGGCTCGAAAGAGCCAGAACTCGGAGGTCGAGGCGGTCGCGCTCGACCCGGTCCTCAATCGCCTCCAAGCCGAGTGGTCACCGGTGTTCCAACAGGAGAATCGCAAGCTCCTGGTGACCGGTGTCTCCGGACTGACGGGCATGACCGTCCCCACCGACTTCGCACAGATCCTCGCGACCCTGGTGGAGAACGCCTACAAACACGGCGCGGGAACGGTGACCATCCGCCGCCTCGACACCGGGCAGTCCGTCCGGGTGGAGGTCAGCGACGAGGGCGAGGGCGTCCCCGAGCACCTGTCCGGACGCATCTTCGAACGCGAGATCAGCGGAGGCGGCGGCACCGGGCTGGGGCTGGCCCTGGCCCGGCACATAGCCGAGTCCGAGGGCGCCCGCATCGAACTGGTGCAGACCAAGCCGACCACCTTCGCGCTGTTCCTGCCCTCCGGCGCCGGGGGCCTGTCGAAGATGACCGGCCCCGTCTAGGTGGTTCGGTGGTTCACCGACCCGCCACGGCGACGTCGGAGGGTGTGGGTTCGGGGACCCGGCCGCTGACGACCAGATCGCTCCACAGGGAACGCACGCGCTCCAGGCCGTACACCGAGGTGATCTCGGACCGGGCCCGTTCGCTCTCCTCGGTGAACCCGCCTCGGGAGACGGTGGCGTGGATGGCCTCGGCCATCGTGACCGCGTCGTCGTGGATCCAGTGCGGATCGTAGATGGTGTCCGAGCCCGGCCACGGCAGCAGGGCGGGGATCCCCCCGGAGGCCGCGCACTCGGCGGGCGCGAGGTGGAACGACTCATCGTCGCTGGTGGAGAGCACGAACCCGATCCGGCGCAGCCAGGTGGCCACGTCCGGGCCGAACCCGTCGAAGATCACGCCACCGGCGAGCCGTTCGTCACGCTGGATCCGCCGATACACCTTCTCGAAGTAGGCGCGTTCCTCCGGCCGGTTCCAGATCCACCAGTAGTCCCACGGCTGCTTGGTCTTGACCGACAACGTGTAGCGGGGGTCCATGCGGCGCAGCTCCGACAGCACGTCCAGGCCACGGTCCAGGCGCTTACGGGAGGGCGCGATGCCGATCATCCCCAGCGAGTACTCGGCGCCGGCCAGCTTGGGTCGGTCGAGCTGCCGATCATCCACCCAGTTGGGCAGGACCACCACCTTGTCGTGGGGCCAGCCGGTGATCTCCCGGGTCAGGTCGGCGTAGTGGGGGCTGACGCACACCACCGCGTCGACCTTGGACACGTCCAGGCGGCGCGGCCACTCCGCGTACAGCTCGAAGCGGTGCAGGCGGACGATGAGACGCTGGTCGGGGCGCTTCCACTTGGCGTAGAACAGGGCGTTGGGTCCGCACCACTCGCAGATGACCACGTCCGCCCAGGACGCGAGCTCCCGGGACCGGTACTGGTCGTGGGTGCTCAGCCCCTCCCACTCGTCGATGCGCACGTCCAGACCCGGGAGGGAGTCCAGGTACTCGGCGAGGCGGGTGAAGAACTTGAGGTCGTGCCCGGCGATGACCACCTTGAGCGGTCGTTCGGGGTCGGTGCCCTCCGGGGCCGCCGGCAGTGCCTCGGCCAGGTAGCCGCGCAGACGCTCGGAGGCCCGTTCCAGGGCATGGTCGGCCGCCGCCGCACGGCAGCGCTCGGCGGCCAGGGCGTACACGGCCCGGTCGTGGTAGGCGCGGGCGATGACCGTGGCCACCGACCCGGAGTCCTCACCGGCGAAGAGGGGGTAGTCGACACCGAGCAACGCCTCGTGCATGGGCGTGCGGTTGAGGACCACCGGCAGGCCCAGCGCCCCCAGCTCCAGGACCTTGGTGGACAGCTCCAGGCTGGCGTCCATGTCGGGGTCGCGCCAGGACAGGCCGAAGTCGCACTCGGCCGACTGGCGCAGCGCGTCGGCGCGGGCCATACCGCCGCGCCAGTCGACGTTCGGGGTGCTCTCCAGGGCCTTGCGCATGCGTTTGGCCCAGTCGGCGGGTTCGGCGTGGATCTTGTCGCCGATCATCACCAGTTCGGCGTCCACCCCCATCCGGTTGAGCTCCTCGGGCAGGCCGGTCATCTCCAGGGTGTTCCAGCGCGGGGCGAACTTGCCGGTGTAGGCGAGTCGGGCGCGGGCGTGCACCTGGCCCTCCGCGGCGACGTCCTGTGGCACGACGACGACGGGGGGAAAGAGCACCGAGCGTCCGCACGCGGCGGGCACCGTCGATTCCAGGAACGCGCGCAGTTCCTCGGTCTGGCAGAGCACGAACCGGGAGGCCAGCGCGATCTCGGTGAGCTCGGCGGTGGCGGTGGCGGTGAGCTCGTCGACACTGTGCGGGAAGTCGGTGAGGTAGGTCCACAGTCGTCCGCTCAGGGACTCCTCCTGGGCGGCCAGCCCCGCCAGGCGACGCCCGCGTACGACCACCAGGTCGAAGGCCCTGCGCCCGTGCATACGCCCCATGAGCTCCACGGCCTGCTCCGGGGTGAGCCCCCGGGGACCCAGGTCGGAGAGCATGCGGTCCTCGTAGGGGCGGACCAGCTTGATCCCGTCGGTCTCCTGCAGGGGCGCGGTGAGCCGATCGGTGCGCACCGGCGCCTTCAACAGCACGGTGACCTCACAGCCTGCGGCGGCCAGGGCCTGGGCCATCGACTGCGCCCAGATCGCCGAACCGTCGATGATGTTCAGGTCCACGTCGCCGTACAAGAGTGCGCGCGGAGGAGCTGTGCTCACGTTCTTCCCTTCGGATGCTGATGTGGCCGGCGTTGCGCGGGTTTCACCCGAGGGCGCCGGTGGAGGCGTCGGCGTGGGTCGGGTCCTCGCCACCGCTGTCGGTCCCGGTGCCGTGGTCGGGTCCCAGGGCCAGGAGTCGGCTGCCACGCCGGTTCCACTCCCGAGGCCCCCAGGCCCGCCTCAGCAGCTCGGTACGGGCCAGTTCGGGGTCGATGTCGGTGACGTACACGTATTGTCCGGCCCCGGCGGCACGGTCGAAGAACCCGCGTTCACCGGTTCCGATGACCGTGGGGTCGGTCTCCTCCGCGGTCTCGCGCGGGGTCCCGACCGCGTCGGCGCCGGAGCATTCGGCGGCGCAGGCGAGGTCGACCAGACGGTTGCGTCCGGTCGGCCCGGTCCACATGAGGGCCCAGGGCACGGTGGCCCGTTCGGCCAGGTCCGCCCACTGTCGGGGCGTGAGCCCGCCGGGGGCGGCGTCGTTGTCGTCCCGGGTGAGCTCGGCCGGGGTGTCGGGGGCGCCGAGGCGCACCGTGCGCACGGTGACGCCCTCCGAGCGCAGGCGGCGCAGGCCGGGCAGTCGGGCGGAGGTGTCGGGGACGACGACCTCGGCCGGACGCAGGCGGGAGGAGAGCAGGTCCTCGGCGAGCCGATCGGCCTGCTCCTCGCCGTCCGGGTCGGCGAGGACGGCCACGCCGCGCCCGCTGAGCGGAAGCTCGACGCCCGGAACGGTGGTCGTCGGTTCCAGGCCCTCCAGGAGGGTGGACAGACGGACCGGGGTGGCGTCGTCGAGGAACACCTGGCGGAGCATGGTGCGGATTTCGCGCTGGGTGGGGGCCAACGCGCGCAGTCGTGGCACGCTGACGGTGAGATCCTCGCCGCCCGGTACGGGCACGGCCGGGTGTGCGACCACCCGGGTGCCGCAGGCCCAGGCCCGGCGGCGCAGGCCGGCCTCGCCCGGGGTGTTCTCCGGGATGACGGCGACGGTGGCCGCGCGGAGGGCGTCCGCCAGGTCGGGCGAGTCGACGTCGACCACTCCCACCCCGAGTTCGAGCAGTACGTCGGGGACCGGGGTGTCGACCCCGGTTCGGACGTAGACGGCCTCCGGGCCGAGGGCGAGTTCGGCGGCGACCGGATTGAACACGTGCAGGGGTACCCCGGCGTCGCCCTTGTGGACGCGGTCGAACCCGAGTCGGCGCAG
Source organism: Nocardiopsis sp. NPDC006832 (assembly GCF_040635885.1). Lineage (NCBI taxonomy): Bacteria > Bacillati > Actinomycetota > Actinomycetes > Streptosporangiales > Nocardiopsidaceae > Nocardiopsis > Nocardiopsis sp. NPDC006832. The sequence continues at coordinate 30,831 of NZ_JBEYLC010000055.1, forward strand.
GGCCGGCGGCGCGGGCGCGTCGTCGAGCAGGACCGTGGGGATCCCTCGGGAGGCCGCGGACTCCATGACCCAGTGCAGGGCACGGGTGCGGTCCACCACGGCGGGGTCGCCCACGTGCGCCCAGGGCGACCCGGGGGCGGCGGCCGAGGCCGACACCAGGAGCAGGTCCACGTCCACGGCGTCCATGACGATCTGGGCGTCGTGCGGGCGCAGGGCGACCGAACGCAGGTAGGGGTCGATCGCGGTCTGCACGGCGGGGCCCACGACGGTGGCGGCGACCAGTTGGTCGGCGGTGCCACCGCTCAGGCCGGTGAGGAGCCGGGCCTCTTGGCGGTCGGCGTCGAAGGAGCGGACGGGTTCGGTCCGACGGCGTTGGATGTGGTTGGTGTTACCGCTGTGCCGCCAGAGCCGGTAGAGGTCCCGGGGCAGCCGTACCAGGGAACGTCCCGGACGCTTGGCCGCGGCGGTGAGCGCACGACCCACTTGCAGCGAGGTCGATCCCTCCAGGGCGGCGAGGCGGACCTGCGCCTCCTGGAGCTGGGCCTCACGCTCGGCCAGGGCTTGCCGAAGTTGTTCGGTCTGGCTCTGTTCACGCCGTTTCACGGTCTGCCACCTTGTACTCGGGTCTGGCGGTTCCACGGTCCCCCGTGCCTGTGGCGTCCGGGGTCGGCGGGTGTGCGGTCCGACGTGTGCCGGGACGGGTGCGAGTGGGGCGCCGGGCGGCGCCTCCGCATGGCGGGCTCATCGGTGTCGTCACCTCGACCACCTGGTGAGGACGGAGGCGATGCGTTCACCGGAACGACCATCCCACAACGGCGGAGTGTCACCGAGACGTTCGTCGACTCGTCCGTCGAGGACCTTGTCGAGGCTGGTGACCAGGTCGGACTCGGTGACGAGCTGGTTGGTCCCGTGCGTGATGGTGACCGGACGTTCGGTGTTGGGGCGCAGGGTCAGGCAGGGAACACCGAGGATCGTGGTCTCCTCCTGGACCCCGCCGGAGTCGGTGACGACGGCGGCGGCGCCGCGGGTGAGCGCGACGAAGTCGAGGTAGCCGAGCGGTTCGAGCAGGCGCACGCGCGGGTGGTCGCCCAGACCCGCCCGGTCGAAGGCCGCCTTGCCGCGCGGGTGCACGGGCATGACGACGTCGGCGAGCTCGGCGACCTCGTGCAGTCGCGCGGTGAGACGGGCGACGTTGTCGGGGTCGTCGACGTTGGCGGGCCGGTGCAGGGTGGCCGCCACGTAGCGCTCGGGAAGGTCGAGGCGGGTGCGCAGGGCCTGGGCGTCGAACCGGTCGAGGTTGCCCAAGAGGGTGTCGATCATCGGGTTGCCGACGAGGTGGACCCGGTCCGGGGACACGCCCTCGGCGGCGAGGTGGCCGATGGCCTCGGGGCTGGTCGCGAAGCACAGGTCGCTGATCTGGTCGGTGACCCGGCGGTTGATCTCCTCGGGCATCGTGTTGTCGAAGGAGCGCAGGCCCGCTTCGACGTGCGCGACCGGGACACCGAGCTTGGCCGCGACCAACGCGGCGGCGACGGTGGAGTTGACGTCGCCGTAGACCACCACCATGCCGGGGGTGTTCTCGGTGAACTCACGTTCCAGGCCGACCATGAGGGCGGCGGTCTGGGCGGCGTGGGACCCCGAGCCGACGCCGAGGTCGACGTCGGGGGTGGGCAGTCCGAGGTCACGGAAGAAGACCGCGGACATGCGGTCGTCGTAGTGCTGTCCGGTGTGCACGACCCGCTGGTGGGCGCCCCGGTCACGTAGGGCGGAGACCACGGGCGCGGCCTTGACGAAGTTGGGGCGGGCGCCGACCACGTGTGCGATCGCGGTGTCCGGACTACCTGGGGGGGCGCTCGTTGCCACTGGTGTTTCCTTCGGTTCTCGCGTTGATGGGATGGGAGGTTCGGCCCCCGACATCCGGGGGGTGCGGGGTGTTCGATCGGATCGACGGGCTTCCTTGTCCGGCCCGTCCCGAACGCGACGCCGTGGTGTCACCACTTGGTCACGTCCACGTGGTTGTGTGACTGACCGTGCAAGACATCCGGACTCCCGAACCCCGACCGCCGCGTCCACGTACCTTGTGGCCGCGTGCGGTGACCTTCACCGCCACCTTGGCCTGGCGTCACCTGCGGGACGAACCCGCCCGGCTGCCGTTGTTGGCCGCCAGACTGATGCCCGGTCCGCTGCGCGGATCGGCGCGTGCCTTGGCCAGGCGTTCCGGTGCCCTTCCGCGCGCCTACGCCCTGTGGGACCAGGGTCGGCGCGAGGAGGCACGTGAGGTGTTGCTGACCGCGTCCCGGCGCACATCCCCTGCCGGGGTGGGCCGCCTGGTGTCGGCGGCCCTGGCCGCCGGGGACGCGGATACCGCTCGTGAACTGGTCGAACAGATCCCGCCGGGTCGGCATCGCAGCGCCGCCGAGTACCGGACGGCCCTGGCCACGGGACGCGCTGTTCCCGAGTCGTTGTCCGTTTCCCCTGACCGTCACGGCTTCACGTTAACCCGCGGTGCGCCAACGCGGCCTGACGACACGGTGAACGCTCGGCGACCGACGGCGACGGACTCGGTACCGCGAGTTCTACACCTGGTCACCAACGCGCTTCCGCACACCAACGCCGGCTACACCCAGCGCACGCACCGCATCGCGGTCGCCCAGCGTGAGGCGGGCATGGACGTGCACGTGGTCTCCCGTGCCGGGTACCCGCTCACCAAGGGGGTGCCGGACCCGCGCACGCTCGTGGAGGTCGACGGCATCTTCTACCACCGGCTCCTGCCGTGGAAGGCCCCCGCCGACCACGACCAGGAATTCCAGGTCGGGTTGCGAATGGGGTCCGAATTGGTGGAGACGCTGCGGCCGGACGTGCTGCACGCGGCGAGCAACCACCACAACGCCCGACTGGCCCTGGAACTCGGGCGTAGATACGACCTGCCCGTGGTCTACGAGGTGCGGGGCTTCCTGGAGGAGTCCTGGCTGTCACGGGACCCCTCCCGAAGCGTGGACGACGCCTTCTACCGGGCGGAACGCGCCGCGGAGACCGAGTGCATGCTCGCCGCCGACCTGGTCGTGACGCTCGGGGAGGCGATGCGCGCCGACATCGAGGCCCGCGGGGTGCCCCGTGAACGCCTGTTGGTCGTGCCCAACGCCGTGGACGTCTCGTTCCTGGAACCACTGCCCTCGGGCGAGGAGGTCCGCAAGGACCTGGGCATCGGACAGGAGGAGTTCGTGGTGGGCACCACCACCAGTTGCTTCGGCTACGAGGGACTGGACGTGCTGTTGGACGCGGTCTCGCTGCTGCGTGAACGCGGGGAACCGGTCCACGCCCTGATCGTCGGCGACGGGCCGGAACTGCCCGCCTTGCGGGCACGGGCCGAACGGTCCGGGCTGGACGGAGCGGTGCACTTCACCGGACGCGTCCCCGCCGACCGGGTACGTCACCATCACGCGGCACTGGACGTGTTCGTAGTGCCCCGTCGTGATGAACGGGTGTGCCGTCTGGTGACGCCGTTGAAACCCGTGGAGGCCATGGCCGGCGGACTTCCGGTCGTTGCCAGTGATCTTCCTGCTCTTAGGGAGATTGTGGAACCAGGGGTGACAGGAGAGTTAATTCCGGCGGGCGATTCGGCACGTCTAGCTGATGTGGTCGCCAATCTCGCTTACAGTCGGCGAAAGCGGACCTCCTACGGTCGAGCAGGTCAGGAGCGTGTCGGAGTCGACCGCACATGGGCCCAGGCCGTACACCGCTACAACCAGGCGTATCGGGTTCTCATTGGGAAAATGTCCGAACCAGGCCAGAACCCGTAATCATGGACAACGCGTGCCTACACTCAGACGTCCTGCACTCTGAAATGGCAGTCCTCGAACATTTGCGCCCGTTCACGAAATGAATGCGAGTGTGACCACGAAGTGGATGCCGCAGCCTCTAACCCGGCCAATGTCCCCGAGCAGAGCACCGGATCGGTCGATCTCGTCGTCCTCGGTCTCGGCTACGTCGGTCTGCCCCTGGCAGCCGCAGCCGCGTCCGCCGGAGTGAAGGTCACCGGACTCGACGTCAACACCCAGGTCGTCGACGCCCTCAACCAGGGCGACTCACACATCGACGACCTGACGCCGGACGACGTCCGCGCCATGCTGGACCAGGGGTTCAGCGCGACCACCGACCCGGCGTGCCTGGCGACGGCGCGCACCATCGTCATCTGTGTCCCCACTCCGCTGTCCCCCGAGGGCGGCCCCGACCTGGGTGCGGTCACCGCCGCGTCCAAGGCCATCGCGGACCGGCTCTCACCGGGGACCGTGGTGATCCTGGAGTCCACCACCTACCCGGGCACGACCGACGAGGTCGTCCGTCCGCTCCTGGAGGAGTCCGGCCTGGTGGCCGGGGCCGACTTCCACCTGGCCTTCTCCCCCGAGCGCATCGACCCGGGCAACCCGACCTTCGGCGTGACCAACACGCCCAAGGTCGTCGGCGGACTCACCGAGGAGTGCGGGGAGGCGGCCGCGGAGTTCTACGGCCGGTTCGTGCACCAGGTGGTCCGGGCCCGCGGCACCCGTGAGGCCGAGATGGCCAAGCTGCTGGAGAACACCTACCGACACGTCAACATCGCCCTGGTCAACGAGATGGCCATCTTCTGCCAGGAGCTGGGCGTGGACCTGTGGGACTCCATCGCCGCCGCGTCGACCAAGCCGTTCGGCTTCCAGGCGTTCTACCCCGGTCCGGGTGTGGGCGGTCACTGCATCCCCATCGACCCGAACTACCTCTCCTACAAGGTCAAGACCCTCGGCTACCCGTTCCGGTTCGTCGAGTTGGCCCAGGAGATCAACAGCCGCATGCCGGCCTACGTCATGCAGCGCGCCCAGGAGTTGCTGAACGACTCCGGGCTGGCGCTGTCCCGTTCCAAGGTTCTGCTCCTCGGAGTGACGTACAAGGCCGACATCGCGGACCAGCGCGAATCGCCGGCCCGTCCGGCGGCGCGCAAGCTCGCCGCCAAGGGCGCCACGTTGACCTACCACGACCCGTACGTGGAGTCCTGGCAGGTGGACGGGGTGGACATCCCCCGTTCCACCGACCTGGAACAGGCCATGGCCGACGCGGATCTGACCATCCTGCTCACCGACCACAGCGACTACCGCCCCAAGCTCTTGGAAGAGTACGCGCGCCTGCTGCTCGACACCCGCGGAGTGTTGCGCCGGTCGGAGACCGACGAGCCCACGACCACCGGATCCGAGGTTCCGGCACAGGCTCGCCGCAAAGTACAGCGGGAGGGCCTCCAGGTCCTGTGATCGGCCCTGCCACCTAGGCACGCCGGACGGACGCCCCACGGCGTTCGACGGCGTGCCTTCGTGCGTTCACCGACGACCGACCGAAGGTTCACCCGGCGCACGCCGGGTGTCCATCCGACCGTCCTCGGCGTGTTTCTCCAGGTGAATACCGTGTCGTGCAGCGGTTCCCGCCTGGTAACGGCGGATCATCGCTGTAGTCGGAGCCAACCGGTGACACACGTAGGTGATCTTCATGCACGCACTCGTGGCGACGATTGTGCACCACCCCGAGGACGCCAGGATCCTGCACCGCCAGATCCGGGCGCTCGTCGAGGCAGGGCACACCGTCACCTACGTCGCCCCCTTTCGAGAGTGCGGGGTGACGCCGTGGGACCAGGTCCGTTCGGTGGACGTGCCGCGCGCCCAAGGGCGCGACCGCCTGCCCTCCCTGCGGGCCGCCCGGGCCGCCCTGACCAGGTTGGCGCCCGAGGCCGACCTTCTGCTCTTCCACGATCCCGAACTCCTGCTCGCGCTGCCCTCGAAATCGAAGCGGCCGCCGGTCACGGTGTGGGACGTGCACGAGGACACCCCGGCGGCGCTGCTCACCAAGCCGTGGGTGCCGGGGCCGCTGCGCCGTCCGCTCGGTCGGGTCGTGCGCGGCTTCGAACGTGGCGCCGAACGTCGACTGCGGCTGCTCCTGGCCGAGGAGGGCTACCGTTCCCGGTTCCGCGGTGACCACCCGGTCGTTCCGAACACCACGGACGTGCCGGACGCCCCGCTCAGACCCGCCGGTGACGACCGCGTCGTCTACCTGGGGCACGTCTCCATGGCGCGAGGCGCCCGCGAGATGGTTCGCATGGGTCGGCGGTTGCGCGACCACGGGGTGCGCCTGGAGGTGATCGGCAACGCCGACGCCGAGGTGCGTCCCCTGCTGCGCGAGGCCCACCAGGAGGACGCCCTGCACTGGTACGGGTTCGTGCCCAATGACCGGGCCCTGCGAATGGCGGCCGGCGCCCTGGCCGGGATCAGCCTGCTGCACGACACCGACAACTACCGGCATTCACTGCCGACCAAGGTCGTGGAGTACATGGCCCACGGCCTGCCGGTGGTGACCAGCCCGAACCCGATGGCCGAGGCCCTGGTCAGTCGGCGTCCGGAGGGGCGCTCCGGGCTCGTCGTCCCGTTCAACGACGGCGACGCCGCCGCCCGGGCCGTACTGGAGCTGCGCGACAACGAGGAACTGCGCCGGGATCTGGCGAGCACCGGTCACCGGATCGCGCGGACCTCCTACCACTGGCCGGTCCAGGCGCGAGTGTTCGTCAAGCAGCTGGAGGAATGGGTCGCCCAGGCCGGCGGTACGGTACGCCCTAGGCAGAGCCCGGAGACTCCGCCGGCGCCACTCCCCGATCTGCCCTCCCCGCCAAGGGTCCCGGTCGTCCCGGGCAAGGTGCCACCGCCGCGGGACAGACCGCGCAGTGCGCTCAGTGAATGAACTCACAAATCATATAATCTAGAAATATCTTCCCAGTCAACAAGGTTGTGCCTCGTGTCCGCCACAGGCGGGCTTCTCTGACCCCGAAGAAGCACAACCGAGGTTTCGACTATGACTGACACGCTGGTCCTCGACAAGAAGGCACAGGACCTCCTGTTCCACAGCGCTCGCACCGCCAACTCCTTCACCGACGAACCGGTGACCGACGAACAGCTGCGAGTGATCTACGACCTGGTCAAGTTCGGTCCCACGGCGATGAACAACCAGCCGCTGCGGGTCACCGCGGTGCGTTCCCCCGAGGCCCGCGAACGCCTCGTCCAGCACATGGCCGGCAACAACGCCCCCAAGACCTCCACGGCCCCGCTGGCGCTGATCCTGTCCGCCGACAGCGACTTCCACGAGCACTTCCCCACCACCTTCCCCGTCGCCCCGGACGCCCGTGAAAACTTCGCCGGCATGCCGGTCGAGGCCCGCGAGTCCATGGCCTCGCAGAACGCCCTCCTGCAGGTCGCCTACCTGATCATCGGCGTTCGCGCCGCGGGTCTGGCCGCCGGCCCGATGACCGGTTTCGACGCCGATGGCATCCGCAAGGAGTTCTTCGGCGAGGACTCCAGCCGGCAGCCGATCGTCGTGATGAACATCGGTAAGCCCGGTCCGGACGCCTGGTTCGACCGCCTGCCGCGCCTGGAGTACGAGCAGGCCGTCACCGAGGTCTGATCCCGGAGACCACGAAGGGGGCGGGCGCCGAACGGCGCCCGCCCCCTTCACCGTTTCAGGCGGAGAAACCCGCGAACCTCCCCCGTGCCGCTTCCTGGCGCCGTACGCTCTGACCTACCCTTGGTTCCGAACCAAGCGTCGCACTCGTACATACCGAACAGCTGGGACACCGCATGGTTCGACCACGCCACCCCGACAAGGATCTGGAACCGGTGCTCAAGGGCGCAGAGGACAGAGGATGGCGTGTCGAACGCAGGAAGAAGTACTACAAGATGTACTGCCCCTGCGAGAAGAAGCACTTCAAGACCGTTAAGCTCTCGCCTTCGGGGGCGAACTACCTCAAAGATCTCCTCGGGCAATTGCGACGGGCCACGTGCTGGGAGGAACAGGAACGGTGATCACGCACCACTTGGCGGTCGACCTGGCGTTCGAGAGCAGGAACGGCGTCACCACCGACGACGACTTCGACACCTTCACCGACCGTTTCATCGACGAGCTCGACAACCTACAGGAATGCGACCCGGGCATCATCGATCCCGACGTGGTCGGCAGCCTGACCCAACGAAGCCTCTGCGTGACGATGGGGGTTGGTGCGGACAGTCTGGAGGACGCCATCCGGTTGTTCTCCGTGAACGTCCGTGCGGCGCTCCACGCGGCCGAGTGTGGAACTCCGACCTGGCCGCACTTCGTACCGACGACTCAGAGCCCTGAGGTCCGCCCGGTAGACGCCGCTACCGGCTAACGGACCGAGTGTTCGGGGCGGGGAGGGGCGGGCGCCGTTCGGCGACCTCGCCCTGGACCATGACACCGGACCCGAGGTGCGCGCCGCCTTCCGGTTGGGTTCCATGCCACCGGGTGCCGCACGCCCCGAGCCGGACC
>NZ_JBEYLC010000056.1:0-37211 GCF_040635885.1 Nocardiopsis sp. NPDC006832
CACGATCGAGGCGGAGCTGGGGGAACGGCTCACCGAACTGGAGGGGCAGGGCAAGCTGCTGGAGGCGCAGCGGCTGCGGATGCGCACCACCCACGACCTGGAGATGATGCGTCAGCTGGGCACCTGCTCGGGGATCGAGAACTACTCGCGGCACTTCGACGACCGTGCTCCGGGCAGCGCCCCCAACACGTTGCTGGACTACTTCCCCGAGGACTTCCTGCTGGTCCTGGACGAGTCGCACGTGACGGTTCCGCAGATCGGCGCGATGTACGAGGGGGACGCGGCGCGCAAGCGCACCCTGGTGGACCACGGGTTCCGGTTGCCCTCGGCGATGGACAACCGGCCGCTGAAGTGGGAGGAGTTCACCGAGCGGATCGACCAGTCGGTGTACCTGTCGGCGACGCCGGGCAAGTACGAGCTCCGCCAGGGCGGCGGCGAGGTGGTCGAGCAGGTGATCCGCCCGACCGGTCTGGTGGACCCCGAGGTGTTGGTCAAGGAGACCGAGGGTCAGATCGACGACCTGGTGCACGAGATCCGGGAGAGGGCCGAGCGCTCCGAGCGGGTGTTGGTGACCACCTTGACCAAGAAGATGGCCGAGGACCTCACCGACTACTTCGCGGAGATGGGTATTCGGGTCCGGTACCTGCACAGCGAGGTGGATACGCTGCGGCGCGTGGAGCTGCTGCGCGAGCTGCGGGTGGGCGAGTTCGACGTGCTGGTCGGCATCAACCTGCTGCGTGAGGGCCTGGACCTGCCCGAGGTGTCGCTGGTGGCGATCCTGGACGCGGACAAGGAGGGTTTCCTGCGTTCGGAGACCTCGCTGATCCAGACCATCGGTCGTGCGGCCCGTAACGTGGCCGGTCAGGTGCACATGTACGCCGACCACGTGACCGACTCCATGCGCGCCGCCATCGAGGAGACCAATCGGCGTCGGGACAAGCAGTTGGCCTACAACGCCGAGCACGGCATCGACCCGACCCCGTTGCGCAAGCAGATCGCCGACATCCTCGACACCCTCAACCGCGAGGACGTGGACACCGAGGAGCTCATGGCGACCGGCTATCGGCAGGGGGGCAAGTCCGTGAAGGCCCCGGTGCCGGCGTTGGGCGAGAAGGCGGACGTGGCCAACATGCCGCGGGCCGAGCTGGCCGGTCTCATCGAGCAGCTCGGTGAGCAGATGCACCAGGCCGCCACGGATCTTCACTTCGAGTTGGCGGCGAGGTTGCGCGACGAGATCGGTGAGTTGAAGCGTGAGCTTCGTGGCATGGACGCCGCCGGGGTGAAGTGACAACCTCGGGTGCCCCGATGATCCCGATCGGTATGTATCTAATCGGAAACGATCACAGAACGCTTAGGTCGCGTAGTTACCTTCGCGTGACATAGTCTTGGGTTTTATCCAAGAGGTATGTCGTGATTGCCGTTTTCTGGTGGGAGAGTTCCATGCTCGGTCGGGTGCTCAAAGGTATGGGGGGCGCGGTCCTGCTCGGCTCCTTGCTGGCCGGGTGCGACATGGGCCGGGCGGCCCCCGAGGAGAGCGCCCCCTCACCCGAGGCCGGGCAGGGGCAGGAGACCACGAGCGAGCCCGCGGGCAACGTCATCGACGACGAGGTGATCCTCGTGGTCGACGACGGGACCGACGTGCGCGAGGACTGCGAGGAACGGGAGGTCGTGGTCTCCGCGGACCGCGCCACCGTCGTCCTCGCCGGCGACTGCGGGGTGGTGCGCGCCACCGGTCGGGGGTCGGTCGTCGATGTCGGCAGCGCCGAGAAGATCGTCCTGGTGGGCGTGGACAACGAGATCACCTTCGCCGAGGGTGATCCCGAGGTGATCAACCAGGGGCGCAACACCACCGTCAACGCGGCGGGCGACGACGAGGGCTGACCTTCGGCGGGATCGCCCGTCACGCGGGCGACTTCGTGTCTATCGATACACCGACCCGCCACCCGAGAGTGATCCGAGATCCGTTACCGTAGAGCCCGTCCTTCCGCGCGGTACGGGAGATGATGCCGGACCACCGCCCGATTCTCCGATTCCGTGTGCCGGTACCGCGATGAGGCGGTACGGTCGTTCTGGTCCCTCAGACACCGTTATGTCCGTGCCGTGGTGTGAGGGCGACCGCGGCTCGGTCCGCGCCAGAACCGAGGGTGTTCACTTGGGAAGAACCCGCTATGGGAGGGGTGGATGAGCGGTTATGTCGCACGGGTGCGACATGATGAGTCGCCCGGGGGCGACGTCGGACTCGACCCGTTGGTGCGTTCGGCCGCCCAACGCTGGGCGGAGGCCGACCCCCTGCTACCCGAACCCGTGGGTTTCGCCCCCGATTCCTATCCGCTCCTGACCGTCAGCGACGAGGACGGCCTCCCCGTCGCCGCGGGCAGCATGCACTACACCTGGTACCAACCCGGCGAGGTCGGCCGGATCTGGGGCGTGCCCGACCAGCACTGGCTCACCCCCATCGTCGGTGGCCCCGAACCGGCCCGTGCCCTGGACTCACTGCTCACCAGCTGGCGCGACCAACTGGAGGACCTGCCCTCCGGCACCGGTTCGGAGTCGGCGGCCCTGGTCAGCTGGCCCGCCCGTGACGTCACCGGGATCATCCCGCTGCAACGCCACGGACTACAGCCCTACACCGTGCTCGCGGCGCGCCAACGCCGACGCGGGGTGCCGCCGTCGCTGCCCCCACGCGACGTGGCCATCCGGCTCGCCGACATCAGTGACCTGACCCAGGTGGTCGGCCTGCTGATGGAGGAGCACCGCTACGAACAGCACTTCGGCGGGGTCTTCCTGCAGCCCGACACCGCCGAGCAGACCCGCAAGGTGGCCGCCCGGGCGCTGAACCGATCCCGTTCGTGGATCTGGTTGGCCGAGCGCCGCGGCCGTGCCGTGGGCCTGTTGTGGGTCTCGCCGCCCGAACGCTCCCGATGGGCCAAGTCCCTGGTGCGGGCCCGCCCGATCGCCCACATCGGCTACGGGGTGGTGACCGCCGCCGAGCGCGGCCACGGGATCGGCACCTCCCTGGTCAGCCAGGCCCACCAGGCGCTGGACAGCCACGGAGTGGGTGTGTCGGTGCTCAACTACGCCGCGATGAACCCGCTGTCGGGGCCGTTCTGGCACCGCATGGGCTACCGGCCGGTGTGGACCACGTGGGAGGTCCGCCCCGCCCTCGCCCTGCGCTGACCAGAGGCGAGGGTCGCACTCCGACCCCCGGTGATGGGGGTCACCCTCGCCCTCCCCTAGCCTGGGAGCGCGAGACGCGACGGAGCGTGAGAGGTGGACCTGATGACCACGAACGACCGTGGGCCCGAGGGCGGCGAGCACGTGGAGATCGTCGAGGTGGGACCGCGTGACGGCCTGCAGAACGAGTCCACCGTGCTGTCGGTCGAGGATCGGATCGAATTGATCGACCGGGCGGTCGCCGCCGGGGTGCGGCGGATCGAGGCCGTCAGTTTCGTCAACCCCAAGCGGGTACCGCAGATGGCCGGGGCCGAGGAGATCATGGCCGGGGTCCGGCGGGATCCGGGGGCCTCCTTCATCGGACTGGCGCTCAACCGCCGCGGCCTGGACCGGGCCCTGGCCGCCGGGGTGTCGGAGGTCAACGTCGCGGTGCCGGCCACCGACGGGTTCAGCGTCCGCAACCAGGGGAGCACGGTCGAGGAGATGCTCGACGCCTTGGTCGACATGGACAAGGCCCTCCAGGGCACCGGGGTGCCGTTGAGCGTCACCGTCTCCACCGCCTTCGGCTGTCCCTTCGACGGCGAGGTCGCCCCCGAACGGGTCGCCCGGGTGGTGCGCCGGATCGCCGAGACGAGCGCGGTGGAGATCGCGTTGGCCGACACCATCGGCGTGGGTGTGCCCTCCCAGGTCCGTGAACTGCTGCGGCTGACCGCCGAGGCCGCGCCCGGGCGGACCCTGCGCTGTCACTTCCACAACACCCGTAACACCGGCTACGCCAACGCGCTGGCCGCCGTGGAGGAGGGCGTGCGGGTACTCGACTCCAGCCTCGGCGGGTTCGGCGGGTGCCCCTTCGCCCCCGCCGCCACCGGGAACATCGGCACCGAGGACCTGCTCTACCTGCTGCACCGCAGCGGCCTGCGCACCGGTGTGAGTTTGTCGGAGGCCGCGGCCCTGGGCGACTGGATGGGGGAGCGGCTCGCCAAGTCCCCGCCCGCCTACCTGGGTCGCGCCGGGAACTTCCCCGCCTGAGCGGTGTTGCCTTCGCCACCACACCAACGGTGATGACACGCGAAAACGCCGACGTGGTGGTCATTGTGAGTGGGCTTTCGGGTGGTGGCGGGGAACAGAACGAGGGTGGGAACAGTTGGCCCGGTGTGGGCGAACGGGGGGCCTGTTATCCTGGTGCCCCGTGGAGTCCGACGTGCTGAAACGGCATGGCCGCCGCTCGGACCCGGACCGCCGCACGGTCGCTCGGCTCTTGCGAGCCCGCCGTAGCCACTCACACCACGGGAGCAACACTTTGGCATCCGCCGCGAGTACCAAGCACCTTTTCGTTACTGGCGGCGTCGCCTCCAGTCTTGGCAAGGGCCTCACCGCCTCCAGCCTGGGTCGACTCCTGAAGTCGCGAGGTCTGCGGGTCACCATGCAGAAGCTGGACCCCTACCTCAACGTCGACCCCGGCACGATGAACCCCTTCCAGCACGGCGAGGTCTTCGTCACCGACGACGGTGCCGAGACCGACCTGGACGTGGGCCACTACGAGCGTTTCCTGGACGTGGAGCTGTCCGCGTCCGCCAACGTCACCACCGGTCAGATCTACTCCAGCGTCATCGCCAAGGAGCGACAGGGCGCCTACCTCGGTGACACCGTGCAGGTCATCCCGCACATCACCAACGAGATCAAGTCGCGCATCTACGCGATGGACCACCCCGACGTCGACATCGTCATCACCGAGATCGGCGGCACGGTCGGCGACATCGAGTCGCAGCCCTTCCTGGAGTCGGTCCGCCAGATCCGCCACGAGATCGGCCGGGAGAACTGCTTCTTCCTGCACGTGTCCCTCATCCCGTTCCTCGGCCCCGCCGGCGAGATGAAGACCAAGCCGACCCAGCACTCGGTCGCGGCCCTGCGCAGCATCGGAATCCAGCCCGACGCCATCGTGTGCCGCTCGGACCGGCCCATCACCCAGAGCCTCAAGTCCAAGATCAGCCTCATGTGCGACGTGGACGAGGCCGGCGTGGTCTCCACCCCCGACGCGCCCTCCATCTACGACATCCCCAAGGTGCTGCACCGCGAGGGCCTGGACGCCTACGTCGTCCGCCGCCTGGGCATGCCCTTCCGGGACGTGGACTGGACCGAGTGGGACGAGCTGCTGCGTCGCGTGCACCAGCCCGACCACGAGGTCACCATCGCCATGGTCGGCAAGTACATCGACCTGCCCGACGCCTACCTGTCGGTCAGCGAGGCGCTGCGCGCCGGTGGTTTCGCCACGGACACCCGGGTGAACCTTCGCTGGGTCGCCAGCGACAACTGCGCCAGCCCCTCGGGTGCGGCCGCCGAGCTCGACGGCGCCGACGGCATCCTCATCCCCGGTGGGTTCGGCGTTCGCGGCATCGAGGGCAAGCTCGGCGCCATCCGCTACGCCCGTGAGAACGGGATCCCGCTGCTGGGCATCTGCCTGGGTCTGCAGGGCATGGTCATCGAGTACGCCCGCAACGTGCTCGGCCTGGAGGGCGCCAACAGCCTGGAGTTCGACGACAAGGCCGTCGACCCGGTCATCGCCACCATGGCGGACCAGGAGGACGTGGTCGCCGGCGACCGCGACATGGGCGGCACGATGCGGCTCGGCCTGTACCCGGCCGACCTGGGTGAGGGCACCCTGGTCCGTGACCTGTACGACGGTCGGGCGCAGGTCTCCGAGCGTCACCGCCACCGGTTCGAGGTCAACAACGCCTACCGCGAGAAGCTGGAGGAGGCGGGCCTGGTGTTCTCCGGACTCTCCCCTGATGGCAAGCTGGTGGAGTACGTGGAGCTGCCCCGGGACGTCCACCCGTTCTTCATCGCGACGCAGGCGCACCCGGAGCTGCGGTCCCGCCCGACCAACGCCAACCCGCTCTTCAGCGGGCTGATCTCCGCCGCGCTGGAGCACAAGGAGTCCTAGGCGACGGTCGGCGGGGCCCGAGTGAGAGGGGCCGAATGACCGACCGGGTCGCAGAAGAGACGACGGGGGCGTACGCGAGGGTCGCGGACGCCCCCGAGTCGTGGCCGGTGGAACGCTCCGAGGAGCGGTTCCGCGGGGCCAAGTGCGCGATGCGCACGGACTGGGTGGAGATGCCCGGCGCCAACGGCGAGGGACGTACCGTGGCGGCCCGTGACTACATGGACCACCCGGGCGCGGCGGCGATCCTGGCCCTGGACGAGCGTGGTCGGGTGCTGTTGCAGCGCCAGTACCGGCACGCCGTCGGACACACCCTGTGGGAGCTGCCCGCCGGTGTGCTGGACGTCGAGGGGGAGGGCCCGTTGGCCACCGCCCGCCGGGAGTTGGTGGAGGAGGCGGGGCTGCGCGCCGCCACCTGGCACAAGCTGCCCGACTTCTTCCCCAGCACCGGGTTCTCCAACGAACGCATCCACCTCTTCCTCGCCCGGGACCTGTCCGAGGTGCCCGAGGAGGAGATCGACTTCGTACGCGAACACGAGGAGACCGATCTGGCCGCCGAATGGTTGCCGCTGGAGGAGGCGGTGCGCGCCGTGCTCCGCGGCCGACTGCACAACGGCGCGACGGTCATCGGGATCCTGGCGGCGCACGCCGCGGCGGCCGACGGATTCGCGTCGCTGCCCGTGGCCGGCGACCACTGAGCCGTGGAGGGGGAACCGGAGCGTGGGCCGCTGGAACGGGCCCGCGCCGCCTTCCTGGACCATCTGAGCGCCGAGCGGGCGCTGTCCGTCAACACCCTGTCCGCGTACCGGCGTGACCTGGGCCGGTACGTGGAGTACCTGAACGCCCTCGGTGTGACGGAACCGGGCGGGGTGACCACGGGACGGGTGGGCTCCTTCCTCACGGCACTGCGCGAGGGCGACGAGGATCACGCCCCTCTGGGGCCGGCCTCGGTCGGTCGCACGTTGGCCGCGGTGCGCGGGCTGCACCGGTTCGCGGTGCGCGAGGGGTGGGCGACCACCGACCCGGCCGCGGAGGTGGCACCGCCCGCCTCGCCCATGCGTCTGCCCAAGGCGATCCCCTTGGACGCGGTCGAGCGGTTGTTGGCCGCGGCCGGCCCCGAGGACGCCCCCGCCTCCGACGCGCGAGCCGACCTGTTGGCCCTGCGCGATCGGGCCCTGTTGGAGTTGCTCTACGGCACCGGTGCGCGGATCTCGGAGGCGGTGGGGCTCGACGTGGACGACGTGGCCGAGGCGGTGAGGGAGAGCTCACAGGTCGGTCTGGTGCGGTTCCGCGGCAAGGGCGGACGCGAACGTCTGGTGCCGCTCGGCTCGCACGCCCGCCGTGCCCTGGGCGGGTACCTGACCAGGGCACGGCCGACACTGGCCGCTTCCGGCCGCGGTGGGCCGGCGCTGTTCGTCAACGCGCGCGGGGGCCGGTTGACCCGGCAGGGCGGGTGGGCGTTGTTGTCGGCGGTGGCCGAGAGGGCCGGGGTCGAGGGGATCTCCCCGCATACCCTGCGCCATTCCTTCGCCACGCACCTGCTCGACGGGGGTGCCGACATCCGGGTGGTGCAGGAGTTGCTGGGGCACAGTTCGGTCACCACCACCCAGGTGTACACGCTCGTGACCGTGGAACGGTTGCGGGAGGTGTACGCCACCAGTCACCCCAGGGCACGAAGGTGATCGCCGGCGGCGATGGGGGGTCCTGGCAGGTGGGGCCGGAAGGCTTGTCGTTCGGGGCCGGAACAGGGTGTCTGGTGTGTACCCTTCTCCTACGAGAAGGAAGGATACGTGCGGCCAGACCCCCTCGGTACGCACGGCGACGAATACTCATCTGATCATGTTGAAGTGCGCCGTGTCGCCGTTCTAGAGTCGCCGCACGAAGGTACGTTGCTGTCGACATATTGAGTTTCCGACGGCGGCCAGTCGTGGGAGACGTCAAGAGTCCCATCGGGCCGTGGCCGGTCCGTAGGGGAGGTCAAGGGTTGTGAACTGGTCGGAGTACGACGAGGCGGCGAACACCGCACCCGTCGGCGGGGGGGACCTCGCCGACCCGGTGAACAACCCGTGGGGGACGACACGCAACACGGGGGCGGATCTGCACACCAAGAGACCGGTGCGCACATATCCAGAGCCAGAGCCGTTGGACGAACACGGCCCGGCACGGATTGTAGCACTGTGTAATCAGAAGGGTGGGGTCGGTAAGACCACCACCACCATCAACCTCGGTGCCGCCATCGCCGAGTACGGCAGGCGGGTGCTGCTGGTCGACTTCGACCCGCAGGGCGCCCTGTCGGTGGGGTTGGGCCGCCTGGACCCGCGTGAGCTGGACCTGACCGTCTACAACCTGCTCATGCAGCGGGATGTGTCGGTAGAGGACGTCCTGCTCAAGACGGACATCGACGGCCTGGACCTCATTCCGAGCAACATCGACCTCTCGGCCGCCGAGGTGCAGCTGGTCGGCGAGGTGGCCCGCGAGCAGATGTTGGGGCGCGCGCTGCGTCCGGTCATCAACGACTACGACGTCATCCTGATCGACTGTCAGCCGTCGCTGGGCCTGCTCACCGTCAACGCGCTGACCGCCGCCGACGGTGTCATCGTGCCGTTGGAGTGCGAGTTCTTCGCGCTGCGCGGTGTGGCGCTGCTGATGGACACCATCCAGAAGGTCCAGGAACGACTCAACGAGGAACTGGTCATCGACGGTTTCCTCGGGACCATGTACGACCCGCGCACCCTGCACGCACGCGAGGTGCTGTCCACGATCGTGGACGGGTTCGGCGACAAGGTCTACGGCACGGTGATCAACCGCACCGTGCGCTTCCCGGACGCCACCGTGGCGGGCGAACCCATCACCAGGTTCGACTCGTCCTCGGCCGGGGCCAACGCCTACCGGGCTCTGGCCAAGGAGGTGCTGGCGAGGTGGCCTCTCAGCGGTCACGGCGCGTGACGCTACCCGGGGCGGACGAGTTGTTCTTCCGCCCCTCCGGTCCCGAACCGGAAGAGCCGGAGACCGACCACCGACACCAGGTACCGGAACAGACACGACAGGACTCGGCCGAGGGCTCGTCGAAGCGGACCACGCACAAGGCCAACGGATCCGATGACGCCGGCAGGTCCAAGAGGACCGGGCGCGGCTCCAAGAGCGCCCGCCGGGCGCCCAAACCCAGCGGACGCCAGCGTCACGACGAGAAGATCACCGTCTACGTCTCCGGAGCCGAACTGCTGGCCCTGGAACAGACCAGGCTGTCACTGCGGGCCGAACACGGACTGTCGGCCGACCGCGGCCGCCTCGTCCGTGAGGCGGTGGCGGTGCTGCTCGCCGACTTCGAGGAGCACGGATCGAGCAGCATGTTGGTCCGTCGGCTGAGCGAGGACTGACACGAGGGTCCCGGGGCGATCGCTGGGGGAGCGGTCGACCCGGGCCCGTTCTCGTCACCGGAGGGTCCCGGGTGGTGCCACCCTTGTTCCATGTGCGAAAGGACGTGGACCCGCCATGGTGACTGAGGACGTCGACGAGGTCGACGAGAACACCTTCCAGGTCCACCTGGACAACTTCGAGGGGCCCTTCGACCTGCTCCTCGGGCTTATCTCGAAACACAAGCTCGACATCACCGAGGTGGCGCTGTCCCAGGTCACCGACGAGTTCATCGCGCACATCCGTGCCCACGGGGACGAATGGGACCTGGACCAGGCCAGCAACTTCCTGCTGGTCGCGGCCACCCTGCTGGACCTGAAGGCGGCCCGGCTGCTGCCGCGCGGCGACGTGGAGGACGAGGCCGACCTGGCGCTGCTGGAGGCCCGCGACCTGCTGTTCGCCCGGCTGCTGCAGTACCGCGCCTACAAGGAGGTCGCCTCCTACATGCGCGAGCGGCTGGCCTCCCAGGGACGCCGTTACGCCCGCGCGGTGCCGTTGGAGGAACGGTTCGCCGGCATGCGACCGGACGTGCTGTTCAAACTCGGTCCCGAGGAGTTCGCCGCCCTTGCCGGGTTGGTCTTCACCCCCAAGGAACCGCCGAGCGTCCCCGTCACCCACATCCACCAGACCAAGACCTCGGTCAAGGAACAGGGCGAGTTGATGGTCGCGGAACTGCGCGAGCACGGACGACTCACGTTCGCGGAGCTGACGGTCGCCTGCACCGGTACGTTCGAGATCGTCGCGCGTTTCCTGGCGTTGCTGGAGCTGTACCGGGCCTCCAACGTGGGCTTCGACCAGCCCGAACCCTTGGGCGAGCTTCTTGTCACCTGGACCGGTGGCGAAGGCGAGGTCGAGGTGGCCGGCGACTATGACGAGGGGGAGTGACCATGACCATGGAACACGCGGTCGATCGGGCGGAAGCGCCGCCCACGCTGCGCCGTGACCTGGAAGCCGTCCTGATGGTCATCGACCAGCCCGTGTCCGAGTTCGACCTGTCGCGAGCCCTGGACGTCCCCCTCGACGTGGTCACCCGCACCCTGGAGGACCTGTCCCGGGAATACACCGAGCAGGGCCGTGGTTTCGACCTACGGGCGGTGGCCGAGGGGTGGCGTGTGTACACGCGACCCGAGTGCGCCGACATCGTCGAGCACTTCCTCAGGGAAGGGCAGGAAGTGCGGCTGACCCAGGCCGCACTAGAGACGATGGCGGTGGTCGCCTACCGCCAACCGGTCTCCCGTGGCAGGGTCTCCGCTGTACGCGGGGTCAACTGCGACGGAGTCATGCGTACCCTCGTACTGAGGGGGCTGATCGAAGAGGCCGGTCACGACCCCGAGTCCGGTGCGATGCTGTATCGGACCACTTCCTATTTCCTGGAACGGTTGGGCCTGCGCGGCCTCGACGAGCTGCCTGATCTGGCGCCGTTCCTCCCCGACGACATCGAAGGTCTTGACGACACCGGTGAGCACAACTGACAACGAACGTCCCCGCGGTGAGCGGCGCGACGGATACGCCCCGCGCGGTGAGCGCGGCGACAATGACGACCGCGGTGGCCGAGGCCACCGCCCCCAGCGACAAGACGACCGCCGAGGTGGCGGACGTTTCCAGCGCGATGACCGGCGTGATGATCGTCGTGGTGGCGGGCGCTTCGAGCGCGATGACCGTCCGCGGCGTGACGACCGTGACCGTGACCGCGGTGGTTTCCGCGGTCGCGACGACCGACGTGACGATCGACGGGATGACCGTCGCGACAATCGACGTGACGACCGTGGTGGTCGTTCCTTCGAGCGTCGTGACGACCGCCAGGGTGGCGGGCGTTTCCAGCGGGACGACCGTGACCGTGGCGGGTCCCGTGGCCGTGACGAT
This sequence comes from Nocardiopsis sp. NPDC006832, assembly GCF_040635885.1. Classification (NCBI taxonomy): domain Bacteria; kingdom Bacillati; phylum Actinomycetota; class Actinomycetes; order Streptosporangiales; family Nocardiopsidaceae; genus Nocardiopsis; species Nocardiopsis sp. NPDC006832. The sequence goes on from NZ_JBEYLC010000056.1 coordinate 11,390, forward strand.
CGTCGGGATGATCGTGGTGGTCGTTCCTTCGAGCGTCGCGATGATCGACGTGGTGGCGGTGGCCGTTACGACCGTGACGACCGTCGTCCCCAGGGGCGCGACGACCGTCCGCGCCGTGAGGACCGTGACCGTGATCGCGGTGGGTTCCGTGGCCGTGACGAGGGACGCGACGACCGTCGCGACAATCGACGTGACGATCGTCGGGATGACCGTGGTGGTCGTTCCTTCGAGCGTCGCGATGATCGACGTGGTGGCGGTGGCCGTTACGACCGTGACGATCGTCGTCCCCAGGGGCGCGATGACCGTCCGCGCCGTGAGGACCGTGACCGTGATCGCGGTGGGTTCCGTGGCCGTGACGAGGGTCGCGACAACCGACGTGAGGACCGTCGGGACGGCCGTGGTGGTCGTTCCTTCGAGCGTCGTGACGACCGACGCGGTGGCGGCGGCCGTGACAACCGACGCGACGAGCGTCCGCGCCGCGACAACCGCGGCCCGGCCCCGGTCGCCGGTGGCAAGAGCGAGAACGAGCTGTCCAAGGCGGCACGCGAGCGCCTCAACGCGCTGCGCGCCGACTACGACCCGCGCGACGACGACCATCACGGCGACGACCGTGACGGCTACACCGACGTGCCCGGTGGCATCCGCCTGCAGAAGGCACTCGCCGCGGCCGGTGTCGCCAGCCGTCGCGCCAGCGAGGAGATGATCGCCGCCGGTCGCGTCAGCGTCGACGGGGAGATCGTCCGCAGGTTCGGCGCGCGCGTGGACCCGGAGGTCTCCGAGATCCGCGTCGACGGCATGCGTGTGGTCACCGCTCCGGACAAGCTCTACTTCGCGCTGAACAAGCCCCGCGGCGTGGTCAGCACCATGTGGGACCCGCAGGGGCGCCCGACCCTGGCCGACTACGCCGGTCAGACCTCCGAGCGCATCTTCCACGTCGGTCGCCTGGACACCGAGACCGAGGGTCTGATCCTGCTGACCAACGACGGTGAGCTCGCCAACCGGCTCACGCACCCGCGCTACAAGGTCATCAAGACCTATGTGGCCAAGGTGTCCGGCCCGGTGCCGCACCGGGTGGTGCGCGAGTTGGAGAAGGGCGTGGAGTTGGAGGACGGGCCCGTGAAGGTCCACTCCTTCCGCGTGGTCGACAACGACGACCAGCAGGCCATGGTGGAGATCCGGCTGCACGAGGGACGCAAGCACATCGTGCGTCGTCTCATGGAGGCCGTGGGCCACCCGGTCGCGGACCTGGCCCGCACCCAGGTCGGTCCGATCGACCTGAACAACCTCAAGCTGGGCACGATGCGCTCGCTCAGCCAGCGTGAGGTCGGCGAACTGTACAAGCAGGCGGCGCTGTAACCGAGCGCTGTCGATACAGTTGACGGCGGCCACCCCGAACCGGGGTGGCCGCCGTCGCGTTTTTCGGGCGGCGCGGAAACGAGGACGAGGCGGGAAGAACGTGGCGGTACGGGCCATCCGTGGAGCGGTACAGGTCGACGCGGACGAACGTGAGCAGGTGCTGGAGGCCACGGCCGAGTTGGTCTCGGAGGTGATGCGGCGCAACGGGCTCACCACCGACGACGTGATCAGCGTGGTGTTCACCGCCACCCCCGATCTGACCAGTGAGTTCCCGGCGTTGGCGGCGCGCAAGGTCGGGTTCTCCGACGTTCCGCTCATGTGCGCCACGGAGATCTCCGTGCCGCACGCCCTGCCCCGGGTGGTGCGGCTCATGGCGCACGTGGAGACCGACCGTCCCCGCTCGGAGGTCCAGCACGTGTACCTGCGCGGCGCCCAGGCGTTGCGTCTGGACATCGCCCAGTAGGTACGAGGCCCTACCCTGGGGGTTCGGGGAAGAAGTCGAGGTCGGGGGACAGGCGAGTGAGCAGCGGCACGGCCGGGGATCGGCGAATCGACCTGCGTCGGGTGACGGTGATCGGCACCGGTCTGATCGGCACGTCGATCGCGTTGGCCCTGCGCGGGCGTGGTGTCGACGTCACGTTGTCCGACCCCGACGCGGCGTCGCTCCGGTTGGCCCGTGACCTGGGCGCAGGACGACCCCTGGACGAGGCGACCGAGACCGCCCCGGCGGATCTGGCGGTGATCGCCGCACCTCCGGCCGTCATTCCGTCGGTGCTGCGCGAGGCCCAGAACCGCGGCCTGGCCCAGGTGTACACCGACGTGGCCAGCGTGAAGGCGAGCGTGCTGCGCGAGGCCGAACGCGCGGGCTGTGACATGGCCACGTTCGTGCCCGGGCATCCCATGGGAGGTCGGGAGAAGCAGGGCCCAGGCGCGGCCCGCGCCGACCTGTTCCTGGGCCGATCCTGGGCGCTGTGCCCCACCGGGAAGGCCGACCCGGGGTCGGTGGCGGCCGTGACCGAACTGGCCCGGCTCTGCGGCGCGGACCCGCTGGTGCTGGACGGTGACGCGCACGACCGGGCGGTGGCACTGGTCTCGCACGTTCCGCACGTGGCCTCCTCCTCGGTGGCCGCGCGGTTGCTGGACGGGGACGCGACCGCGTTGGCGCTCGCCGGTCAGGGGGTGCGAGACGTCACCCGTATCGCCGGCGGCGACCCGCGCATGTGGGAGGAGATCCTCACCCACAACGCCGCCCCGGTGGCGCGGGTGCTGAGCGAGGTGGCCGCGGACCTGGCCGCCGCCGCGGAGGCGTTGGCGGACCATACGGCGGAACCGGTCCGGGACCTGCTGGAGCGCGGCCGTGCCGGGCACGGCCGCATCCCCGGCAAGCACGGTTCGGTCCGTCGTCCGGAGTACACCGTGATCCCCGTGGTGATCCCCGACGAACCCGGCTCGTTGGGCCGCCTGTTCGCGGCCGCCGCCACCGCCGGGGTCAACATCGAGGACGTGCGCATCGAGCACAGTCCGGGACTACCGCTGGGCGTGGCCGAGTTGTACGTGCTGCCGGAAGCGGTGGACGTCCTCGCCGAGGCGCTTTCGGCCGACGGATGGTCGGTCCACCCGGGGGTGTGAGACCGCTCCGTTCCATGGTCCGAGGGCGGGTCGCGCGAAGGTAGTCTTGGGCGTCGGCGAAGAGTGGACCGAGGGAGTCAGCAGTAGTGAGCGCGCAGCACACCGGAATCGTCATCGCCATCGACGGTCCCTCCGGGTCGGGCAAGTCGAGCACGGCCAGGGGCGTGGCCCGGGTGCGTGAGCTGCGCTACCTCGACACCGGGGCCATGTACCGGGCCCTGACCTGGTGGATGTTGCACCACGGGGTGGACGTGAACGACGCCGCCGCGGTGGCCGCCAACGTCGAGCGTCCCATGATCTCCATGGGCACCGACCCGGACGCGCCCACCGTTACGGTCGACGGCCGTGACGTGGCCACCGACATCCGTGGCAAGGACGTCACCACCAACGTCAGCGCGGTCTCGGCGGTGCCCGAGGCGCGTGCGCTGCTGGTGCGCACCCAGCGCGAGATCATCGAGGCCGCCAGGGCGGAGTCCGCCGGCATCGTGGTCGAGGGCCGGGACATCACCACGGTGGTGGCCCCCGACGCTCCGGTGAAGCTGTTCATCACCGCCAGCGCCGAGGCCCGCGCGCAGCGGCGCAGCAAGGAGGTCCGGACCGGCGACGTCGCCGCCACCCAGGCCGACCTGGCCCGCCGCGACAAGCTCGACTCCAGTCGCGCCCACTCGCCGCTGACCCAGACCGCCGACGCCACCGAGCTCGACACCACCGGCCTGACGCTGGAGGAGGTCGTGGCCCTGGTGGTCGAACTGGCCGACGAGGCCAAGGTCGGATAGCACCACCGGCGAACGCCGGCATCACCACGGGGGTCTCCCCGTGGAATCTCAGCATCCTCGCGGCACGCATCCTGGGCGCGCGAGGACCTCGAACCGGGAGTAGTGGGTAATGAGCGAGTTCGACGTGTCCGATGTGGGATACGAGACCGAGGAAACCGAGTCGGCCCTGCCCGTGGTGGCGGTGGTCGGTCGCCCCAACGTCGGTAAGTCCAGCCTGGTGAACCGGATCATCGGCCGCCGTGAGGCCGTGGTCGAGGACGTTCCAGGTGTGACCCGTGACCGGGTCGCCTACGACGCCGAGTGGCAGAACCACCGGTTCACCCTGGTGGACACCGGTGGTTGGGAGACCAGCGTCAGCGGGCTGGCCGCGATGGTCGCCCGTCAGGCCGAGTACGCGGCGCAGACCGCCGACGTGATCCTGTTCGTGGTGGACGCCACGGTCGGCATCACCGACGCCGACGAGGCCGTCACCCGCGTGCTGCGGGCCACCAAGAGTCCCGTGGTCCTGGCCGCGAACAAGGTCGACGGTGGTCAGCAGGAGTCCGACGCCCTCAACCTGTGGAACCTGGGGGTGGGGGAGCCCTTCCCGATCAGTGCACTGCACGGTCGCGGAACCGGTGACATGCTCGACGCCGTGGTGGAGGCCTTCCCCGAGGCCCCCCGGGGCGAGGACGAGGGCGATGGCGAGGGCGGTCCGTCCCGGGTGGCCCTGGTGGGTCGGCCCAACGTCGGCAAGTCCAGCCTGCTCAACCGGCTGGCCGGTGAGGACCGCGTGGTCGTGGACTCCGTGGCGGGTACCACCCGTGACGCGGTCGACGAGCTCATCGAGTTGGGCGGCCAGACCTGGAAGTTCATCGACACCGCCGGTATCCGTCGCAAGTTCCGCGCGCTGCAGGGCGCGGACTACTACGCGACGATGCGCACCGGTAGCGCCCTGGAGCGGGCCGAGGTGGCGGTGGTGCTGATCGACGTCAGCGAGCCGCTGGCCGAGCAGGACATCCGCGTGGTCGAGCAGGTCGTCGAGGCCGGCCGTGGTCTGGTCCTGGCCTTCAACAAGTGGGACATCCTGGACGAGGAGCGCCGGACCTACCTGGAGAAGGAGATCGACCGGCAGTTGGCGCGGGTGTCGTGGGCGCCCCGGGTGAACATCTCCGCCGCCACCGGCCGCCACATGGAGCGGTTGGTTCCCGCGATCGAGACCAGCCTGACGGGCTGGAACCAGCGCATCTCCACCGGTCAGCTCAACAACTGGCTCAAGGACCTGGTGGCGGCCACCCCGCCGCCGGCGCGCGGTGGCAGGCAGCCCAAGATCCTGTTCGGGACCCAGGCCGGATCGCGTCCGCCGCACTTCATCCTGTTCACGACCGGGTTCCTGGAGGACAACTACCGCCGGTTCATCGAGCGGCGTCTGCGCGAGGACTTCGGTTTCCAGGGCACCCCGGTGCACATCAGCATGCGCATCCGGGAGAAGAAGGGCGGGGCCCCGGGCCGCGCCTCCAAGGGCAGCGTGCGCCCCGACCGCAAGTCCGGCGGTCGCCGCTAGGGTTTCGCGTATGAGTGCGGAGGGCTCCCCGATCACGGGGAGCCCTCTTCGTGTGTCAGGGACGGGACGCCTAGGGCAGGCGGCGTACGTTGCCGGGGCGGGGCCTCGGCGCGGGTTCCACGTTCTGGCGCGGACGCGGCACCGGGATGGCCGGCGCGCCCGGCAACGGTCGCCCGGCGCTCTCCCGCATCCGCCACACCACCAGGACGCCCACCACCCCGGCGGCCATGAGCAACCACGCCGGGGCGTAGAGGTTGCCGGTGGCCTGGATCAGCGACTCCGAGAGCAGCGGGGTGGTGCCACCGAACAACGCCACCGAGACGTTGAAGCTGACGGCCAACGCGCCATAGCGGACCTTGGTGGGGAAGAACGCCGGCAGGGTGCCGGGCGCCGCACCGGAGAAGTGCACCAGGGTGATCGCCAGGACCACCACGCCCAGGGCGACCGCCCACAGCTCACCGCGCTGCATCAGCCAGAAGGCCGGCAAGGACAGCACGATCGAGAGCAGGCTGCCGGTGAACAACACCGGTCTGCGGCCCACCCGATCGCTGAGACGCCCGACCAGGGCGACCGTGGCGAGGATGAACACCATGCCGCCCAGGGTGATCGCCAGCGCCGCGGAGGCCCCGTAGTCGAGTTCGGTCTCCAGGTAGGTGGGCAGGTAGGCCGTCACCATGTAGTTGTTGACGTTGAAGACCAGGATCAGGCCCATGCACAGCAGCATGGCGCGCCACTGGTCGACGAAGGTCTCCCGGAGTTGGCCCTTGCGACGTTCACCGGTGGAGTCCTTGGCGAAGCCCTCCGAGGAGCCCTCGAAGATCGGGGTGTCCTCCAGTTTGAGACGCAGGTAGAGGCCGATGCCACCCAGCGGAAGCGCCAACAGGAATGGGATACGCCACCCCCACTCCACCATGGTTTCGCTGCCCAGGGCCATCGTCATCAGCGTGACGATGGAGGCGCCGGCCACGTAGCCGCTGATCGTGCCGAACTCCAGCCAGGAGGCCAGGAACCCGCGACGCTTGTCGGGCGAGTATTCGGCGATGAAGGTGGTCGCGCCACCGTACTCGCCGCCGGTGGAGAAGCCCTGTGACATGCGCGCGACCAGAAGCAGGATCGGGGCGGCGACGCCGATCGTCTCCGCCGAGGGGATGAGCCCGATCGCGAACGTGCTCACCGCCATGAGCAGCATGGTGAAGGCGAGTACCTGCTTACGGCCGATCCTGTCACCGAGTGGACCGAAGAACAGACCACCGAGGGGGCGGACGAGGAACGCCGCGGCGAAGGTGGTGAATGTCGCGATCAGTTGGACGCCACCCGACTGGGACGGGTAGAACACCAGCCCGATCGTGGTGGCCAGGTAGCTGTAGACACCGAAGTCGTACCATTCGGTCGCGTTGCCGATGGCCGCGGCGGTGACGGCCTTGCGGGTGGTGCGGTGGTCGGTCTCCAATACCCGGGTGTCCTTGGGGCCCGCACCGCTCTCGGGTGGTGTCTCGCTCACGTCTTCCCCTCCCAGTGATCACGTGAAGGATCCAGGTAAGCACTGTGGGTGACGAAAGCGTGGGATGTGGTCGTGTCGGCGTCCGGGTAGCGTGGCCGTATGCGCAAAGTGCTGGTGAGCGCCTGTCTGATGGGGCGCAAGGTCCGCTTCGACGGGCGGGCCAAACCGGTGGACGACGCCACCGTCGAAGGCTGGCGCGCCGAGGGGCGTCTGGTCGTGCACTGCCCCGAGATCGCCGGTGGTCTGCCCGTGCCCCGGCCACCGGCCGAGATCGAGCCGGGTGCCGACGCCGCCGACGTTCTCGCGGGTCGCGCCCGCATCCTCACCCCCGACGGCGTGGACGTGACCGATCACTTCGTCTCCGGCGCCCGCGCGGCGCTGGCCACCGCGCGGGCGCAGGGTGTGGTCGTGGCCCTGCTCAAGCAGTCCAGCCCCTCCTGCGGTTCCCACCGGGTGTTCGATGGCACCTTCTCCGGGCGCAAGGTCCCGGGGGAGGGGGTCACCGCGCACCTGCTGCGCGAACACGGGATTCCCGTCCTGGACGAGGATCAGGTGGCCCGGGCCGCGGAACTGCTGGCAGAGTCGTAGACGGTCAGTCCTTGACGACCTCGTAGTTCAGACAGGCGAACGCGCCCGCGAGCCGGACCGACAGCGGCCGCAGCCGCACCCGGCCGTCCAGCAGGGGAGCGCCGCCGCCCAGGCTGATCGGGGCGATCGACACCCGAACCTCGTCGAGGAGGCCCAGCCGGGCCAGTTCGGCGGCGACGCGTCCACCGCCGACCACCCAGATGTCCTTGCCGTCGGCGGTCTCGACCATGTCCTTGTGCAGGGCGCGCAATTCGTCGTCGGTGTCGGCGCTCAGGAACCGCAGGTCGCCCTCGATCCGGGGCAGGTCGCGGTGGGTCAGCACCCAGGTGGGTGTCTTGTAGGGCCAGGGCTTGTCCCCCTGCTCCTGGAGGATCCACTCGTAGGTGGTCGCCCCGGTGAGGATCGCGCCCGCGCCGTTGATGAACTCGGCGGTGGAGTCGATCGCCTCACCCTCTTGAGCACCCTCCACCGCGAACAGCCACTCCAGGGAGTTGTCCTGGTCGGCGATGAACCCGTCCAGGCTGGTGGCGGTCTCGTAGACGGTCCTGGTCATGTCGTTCCTCCGTAGTGGTCCTGTAGCCATTCGATGGGGTCGCCGTGGCCCACCTCCATGCCCGCCTCGCGCAGCATGTGCCGTACGAGTTGCCTGCGGTGCGCGGCGAAGGTGAGCATGTGCACCACCACGCTGCCCATGACGAAGCTCTCCGGTGGGTCGCACAGTGCGTCGATCAGCCGGTCGCCCCAGGCGCCCCGGCGTCCGATGTCACCGACGGTGGCGATCCACCGCGCCCCCGCCTCGCGGTGCCGTTCCCGCATCGAAGCCGGATCGTCCTCCCCGTGCTCGGGGAAGTCGCCCCCTTCGATGGAGGCCAGCCACACCTCCTTGGACCACACCAGACGGTCCAGGCTGTGCGCGATCGACTCCTCGGGACCGTCCCAGCTCAGGACGGTCCGCCCGGGGGAGCGCACCTTCCGGTACTCCTCCTCGGACAGTTCGGCGGCCAGGTCGATGAGCAGGGCCGTGTCGTCGACGTCGTGGTGCACCTGGAAGGCGGTGAGGTCCATGTCGGGTCGTCCCTTCGGGTTCTCCTCCACCCACAGATGGAACGGCGGATGGAAGTGGACCCCGTTGGGCGCGGCCAGCCACCGGCCGCTGCCGGCCGTGGTGGCGCTGGGCGGGTGGCCGAACGCGCGTGCGAACGCGCGGGTGAACCCCTCGACGGACTCGTATCCGGCGGCGAAGGCGGCGTCGGTGACACCGCTGCCCTGCCCGATCTGCCAGGCGGCCCGTTCCAACAGCACCCGACGGCGCAGCGCCACGGGTGGTTCGCCGGTGTCCCGGGCGAAGGTGCGGCTGAAGTGGAACGGTGAGGCGTGCGCCTGCCCGGCCATGTCGCTCAGGCGGGTGTTGTCCTCGGCCAGGACGGCGTCGAGCAGTTCACGCAGCCGGTCGCGTCCGGTGGTGGGGTCGGTCATGGGACCAGTATCTTCGTTCGACCCTTGGAGCCGCTTGACCGATCTTGCGCAGGCGGGGTGGAGGGAACCATGGCGCGAACGGCTCGGGGGATGCGATAGAGTCGTCTCCGTTGGCCACACCGGAGACGGTGTCGGTCCGACGGACGGGACGTAGCGCAGTTTGGTAGCGCACTTGACTGGGGGTCAAGGGGTCGTGGGTTCAAATCCCGCCGTCCCGACAGAGAAGTAGCAGTTCATAGAGGGGTCCACCATCTGGTGGGCCTCTTTCTGCGTCTCAGGTGGGGTAAAAGTGGGGTAGAACCGGGGTCGGTGGGGGTATCAGCCCACGTCGTTGAGGATGTCGTCCATCGCCCGAGCCGCTGACCGACGTACCGGCCGCAGCTGGTGGCGGTAGACGCGTTCGGTGGTGTCGGTGCCGTTGTGACCGACCAGTAGTGAGATCTCCTCGATGCTCACCTCGTGGTCCGACAGCAGCGACACGAACGTGTGGCGCAGCTCGCGCGGTCCAGTCCTTGTCGTTGAGTCCTGCCTTCTGATGATCCTTCTCAGGTCCCGTAGGACTTCGACACTTCCCCGCCTCCATTGAGTAACGGGAGGGAATTTCGGTATAAACTAAGGCATCTATCGTATCCGGTATGAAATGCGCCAGCTATATTAGTTTGTGGCGTGCCGCCCACACGACCGCTTCGATAGGAGTGTTCACTTTGAGGACGTCGCAGATGTTCCGAATCCTACGACGTAGCGCTCTGGCGGATAAATTCAGATTTCGCGCAGCCTGCTCCGTAGTGGCTCCGGTTGCGATTTCAGCAAGAAGCTCAATCTCCTCGTGGCTGAGCTGAAATGATGAAGGGGTAGGGGTGGTATCTACCTTTCCCCTCTCTGCCAGGTATGTAACAGCTTCGATTGGCGTGTCTGCTTGAAGTAGATCGCAAATTGCTCTGATTTTTCGCCTGAGTAACCTCGGGCTAAGGTTGAGATTCCGAGCTGCAATGTCAGTGGTTACGCCTCGTGCGATTTCTTGCATAACACTAAGATCTTCCTCGGTCAGGAGATCTTCAGGATTCGCCCTGGCGGCATTGGCGCTACCCCCTTTGAGTACAGGACTTCTTCCTATCGCAGACCACAGTTGGTGCGTGAAAGAACTCCGATCACTCGTCTTCATCAGGCCTCCTCAGCTTCTTGATAGTCTCATCATGTCGATGTGCGGTTTGTGATGCACTATGTGCTTGATGGGCCGATCGTTGCAATTGTTCAATTATGTACGGAGAGGCGATTCCGATTGCCAGGGCTCCAAACGGCCCTGAGATCTGATCTGTTAAGCCTGAGGCTACCGCTAGACCACTTCCAATAAATAACCTTATTAGCACGGAGGTGCACCAAGGGGCGAAGTCTGGCTCGACGGGGGAAAGCCAAGGCCAGCGCCTGTATTTTCTGATTCCTTGATTGAGTTGTAGCCCTTCTACGGCTCCTGAGCCGAAGAGACCCCACAAGGCGTAGGCAGCTATAGTCATACCCAAGACACTGCCAGGCTGATCAGTCGAGCGGTAGGGTTTGTTGGTTGAGGATGTGCACCACGATCCTTCGATTGGTTGCGGATACTGCTGCTCCGTGGTGTGGGGTGGTGGGGTCCCGCGAGCTGGTACTCCAGTTGTAGGTCCGGTTTGTCATGATTCCTGGAGGGTCTATCTGCTGTCGTGGCGCTGGCGGGCGCTGGCCTGGTGGAAGCGTCTGAACAGCTACCGGCCCAGCGCATGCTTGCTATCAGAAGCCACTACGAACAAGGCGTTGAGCAAGTGCGCGATCCCGTTGAAGGTCAACGCGATCAGCCCTTCCCAGCGGGATTCTGTCGAGCTTCGATGGCCACGTACGCCGTGAGGAAGGCGTAGGCGAGCATCGCGAACAGGATCCGCCGATGCCAAGAGCACCAGATGCGCATCTGGTGCTCGTCCAACCCGGCCAGGCCCTTGCCCTGCTGAAAGTTTTCCTCGACCGCCCACCGCCCACCGCCCACCGGCGCCCGGTGACGGCGACGGCGACCAGACGCTTGATCGGCACCACTTGTGGTGCTTAGAGGTCGTCTCATTCGGTGAGTTTGCGGAAGCAGGTCAACGTGCGGGCGACGCCGGTGAACGCGAGGAAGTGCTCGCCTTTGCGTTCGTAGCGGCGGTGGAGTCGGCGGCCGTGGTGCGTTCGACCCGCCGGCGGTGCCGTCCCAGCAGATGGGAGGATTCCGCGCCCTTGCGGACCAGGCGATGGACTGGGAGTTGAGCCCAAGTACAGCCGGTCGTGACGACGAAGATGATCGCGGCCAACACCTCACGGTCACCGTGTCTGCGCCGCCCACCTTGAGGCCGGGTGGGCACCTCGGGCACCACCCGCTGGAACAACTCCCATAATCCGTCCGGCACCAACCGCTCAACCATCGACACAGGGTCAGGTTGCCGAGAACCCAAATGAGATGAGCTCTTGGTGCGGCTTCGCCGGGATCGGGCGGAGACGCCGGGTGGCCCCAGAACGCCGCTGGAGGCCACCCGTGCCCGATCGTCGGGGTCATGACGCGACTACCGGAAGTAGGGCACGACCTCCTTGACGAAGCGTTCGAGGGAGGCGCGCTTCTCCTCGTGCGGGAGGCTGTTGTCGATCCAGAAGCTGTACTCGTCGATGCCCAGCTCCTCGTACCGGCGCAGCCGTTCGACGACCTCGTCCGGTGTGCCGATCACGGCGGTCCGGCGTAGCGACTCGGGCTCGAACTCCGGGCGCTCCGCGAACTTCGAGACCGGGCTCGGTTCCAGGAAGCCGCCCTTGGGAGCCTCCTTGTTCCTGAACCAGGCGTCGAAGGTGCGGTAGTAGCGCTGGATCGCCTCGGCCGCGGGGCGCCAACCGTCGGGGTCCTCGGGGCTGTGCACGTGGGTGTGCCGCAGCACCATGAGCTCGGGCCGTGGCACCTCGGGGTGGTTGTGGACGGCGGTTCGGAACTTGTCCACCAGGTTCTCCACCTCCTCGATGCCCTTCATGAGCGGAGTGACCATCACGTTGCACCCGTTGGCGACGGCGAAGTCGTGGGAGTTGGGGTCGCGTGCGGCGACCCACATGGGTGGAGTCGGCTGCTGCACCGGCTTGGGCACACTGGTGGAGGTGGGGAACCGCCAGATGTCCCCGTCGTGGGCGTAGTCGCCCTGCCAGAGGGCACGGACCGCCGGGACCAGTTCCCGCAGGTGTTGTCCGCCGTCCGCCGCGGCCAGGCCGTCCGCGAGCCGGTCGAACTCGAACTGGTGGGCACCCCGTGCCAGCCCGATCTCGGCCCTTCCGCCACTGATCACGTCGAGCAGCGCGGCCTCGCCCGCGGCCCGGACCGGGTGCCAGAAGGGCGCGATGATGGTGCCCGCGCCGAGCCGGATTGTCGAGGTGCGTGCCGCCAGGTAGGCGAGCTGGGGGATCGGGCTGGGGGAGCCCACGAACTCCATGGAGTGGTGTTCGCCGATCCACACGGTCCCGAATCCGCCCGCCTCGGCCATCTGTGCGAGTTCGGTGAGGTTCTCGAACTGCTGGGAGGGGCTCACGCTCTCGTCCCAGCGTTCCATGTGCAAGAAGAGGGAAAATCTCACTGTTGCTCCTGGTCTTCGGGGGCGGGGTAGGGCCCGCCGGAATCCATTTCCTCGATCGTCCTGTCGCCGGTGGACCAGTGAGTGCGCGGCACCTCGTGGACGACGACCCGTATGTACTCCGGTCTGGTGTTCGTGGTGCGCAGGACGGCGGTGTGCACGTCGTGCATCAGGTCCCGGATCTGGCTCGGAGAGCGGCCTTCCGCCAGGGTGATGTCGACCTGTGGCATCTCAGCTCCTCAGGACGAAGGGGTCGGCGACGGGGTCCTCGCCGGTGTTGATCCAAACGCTCTTGAGCCGCGTGTACTCCTTCATGGTCTCGGTGCCGTGTTCGACCCCTACGCCACTGCTCTTGAAGCCCTGGCGCGGTGACATCGGAGACATCGCCCGGTAGGTGTTGACCCACACGGTCCCCGCCTCCAGCCGGTCGGCCATGCGGTGGGCCCGCGCCAGGTTCGAGGTCCACACACCGGCCGCGAGTCCGTACTCGGTGTCGTTCGCCAGGCGCAGGACCTCCTCCTCGGTGTCGAACGGCATGACGGCGAGGACCGGGCCGAAGATCTCCTCCCTGACCACGCGCATGTCGTTGTCCACGTCGACCAGGATCGTGGGCTCGTAGAAGTAGCCGCCGAGGCCGCCGTCCGAGGGGCGGCCACCGGTGAGGACGCGGGCGCCCTCGGCGCGACCCAGGTCGACGTATCCCGCGACCTTGTTCCTCTGTTCCTCGAACGCCAGGGGCCCGATCTCGGTGTCCTCGTCCAGTGGGTCGCCCATCCGGATACGGCCGGCCCGCTCGGATACCCGGTCGAGGAGCTCGTCGTAGACCGACCGGTGGGCGAACACCCGGCTGCCGGCGATACAGGTCTGCCCCGCGGCCGCGAAGATCCCGGCGACGACCCCCATGGCCGCGTTCGCGATGTTCGCGTCGTCGAACACGATGTTGGGTGACTTGCCGCCGAGTTCGAGCGTCGATCCCACGAACCGGCCGGCCGTGGCCGAGGCGATGTGCGACCCGGTGGTGGTGCTGCCGGTGAAGGAGATCTTGGCGAGGTCCTGGTGGTCGACCAGGGCCTGGCCGGCCTCGGCACCCGAGCCGGTGACCACGTTCACCGTGCCCGGCGGGAAGCCGGCCTCCACCACCAGTTCCGCGAGCCTGACGACGGACGCCGAGGTGTACTCGGAGGGCTTGACCACGACGGTGTTCCCGGCGCACAGGGCCGGCGCCAGTTTGCTGCTGGTCAGGGTCAGGGGGGAGTTCCAGGGCGTGATCGCTCCGACCACGCCCAGCGGCTCCCTGGCGGTGTAGTTGAGCACCCGGCGGTCCGACGTGGGGATGACCTCGCCGTGGACCTTGTCCGCCAGTCCCGCGTAGTAGTGGAAGTACTCGGGCAGGGCGGTCAGTTGGCCGCGCATCTCGCGCAAGAGCTTGCCGTTGTCCAGGGTCTCCATACGAGCGAGCTCTTCGGCGTTCTCCGCGATCAGGTCGCCCAGACGGCGCAGGAGACGCCCGCGCCCGGTCTGGCTGAGGTCGCGCCAGCGGGGGTCTTCGAAGGCACGACGAGCGGAGGCCACCGCGTGTTCGACATCGGCGGTACCGCCTCGGGCCGCCTGGTACAGCGGTTCGAGGGTGGCCGGGTTCGTGCTCTCGAAGTATTCACCGGTGGCCGGTTCGACCCGCTCGCCGCCGATGAGGTGGTTCAGTTTCCTGAGGTCAGACATGGGCGTGGTCTCCGATGAAGGCGGTGAGGCACTCGACCAGTGCCTCGGGCCGTTGGACGGGGAGCATGTGCCGTGTCCTCGGCACGATGACGGCACGGCAGTCCGGGATCGCGGCCGCCAGCCGGTGGGTCATCTCCGGGGTGGACCCGGGGTCGTCCTCGCCGGTGATCGCCAGGGAGGGCACGGATATCCGGCGCAGATCCGGGCCCAGCTCCGCGTCGGCGGTCGCGAACACGCGATAACCGTTGCGGAAGGACTCCGGGTCGTTGGCGAGCAGGGTCGCCTCGGTACGGTGCACCCACTCGGTCTCGACGTCGGTGCCCGCGTACCACCGGCGCAGCGAGGCCGCGACCGATTCCCCGAAGTCGGCGCGCGCCGCGTCGAGGCGCGCGAGCACGCCATCACGCTCTTTCGGAGTGCGACGACACACCGAGCTGACCGAGGTCGAGGTGGCGACCAGTTCCGGCCGGTGCACCGCCAGGTACTGGCCGATGAGGGCACCGAGGGAGAAACCGACCACGTGGGATCCGGCGGGAATCGCCGAGGCCACGTCATCGGCCAGGTCCGCGAGGGTGATGCCCGCGGGAGCGGGCGGGCCGCTTCCGTGCCCGAGTAGATCGGGTGTCACGACGGTGAAGCGGTCGGCCGTCAGTTCGGTGACGGGCTCCCACATGGTGTGGTCGAGCCCGACACCGTGCAGCAGCACGAGGGTCGGTTTGCTCATGGCCGCCTACCGTTCGGTGGAAAGGTCGGCCAGACGCTGCTGTGGGCGCCCTCCAGAGGCCGCGGCGAGGGCGATGACGATCTCGTGCGGGTGGGGGGCGTCGGCGATCCGCACCTCGACGGTCTGGTGGTGGGAGCGGATCGTCGCGTCGGTGATGTGCTTCAGCGGGATGTCGAACACCGTGCCGACCGCGCCTCGCTTTTCGACGGCGGGCAGCAACGTCGTGGCGTTGGCCGCCTTGCGGAAGTGGTCACCGAACTTCAGCGTGTGGATGAGGGCCGAGCCGTGCTCGACCTCGCCGTCCAGTCCGACGATGGCGGCCTTGCCGTAGGCCTGGGCCGGAGCCTCCAGCGCCTGGAGGACCTCCGGCGCGAGGAGCGCCCCCAGGTCCGAGGCGGTGGCGTCGATGCCCGGACCGAGGTCCTGGACGAACCCCTGGCCGGCCCAGGGGTTGTCGATGACGGCGGCCACGACCGCGATGCGGGCGGCGGGGTCGACCGCACGACCGCCCTCGGCGCGGACCTCTTCGACGTAGGTGACGATCTTACGGATGTTCATGACCGGGCTTCCTCCAGGTTCTCCATGGTCACGGCGCGATCGGTGGAGCGATCGCCGATGCGAGGGTGTGGCCGGGGGCCGGTCGACGCGGCGGCGATGACGACGATCTCGTCGGACCGTGGAGCGTCGGCGATACGTGCGTTGATGGTCTGGTAGTGACTTCGCGTCGCGGCGTGGGTCTTGTGCCACAGCGGAACGACCAGGTCCTCACCGGCTTCGGCGCGGGCGTCGGCGAAGCAGATGATGGACTCGCCGTGCAGGAGCTCACGCACGAGGTTGCCGAAGAACGGCGTGTGGATGAGCGCCCCCGCGTGCTCGATCTCGCCGGAGGCGCCGACGATCGCGGCCTTGCCGAAGGCCTCGATCCGGTCCGCCCCGCCCAGGGCGGCGGTGAGCCGATCCGTGAGGAGTTCGGCCAGTACAGGCGCGACGCGTCCCTGCTCTTGCGAGAGGTCGGTGTCCGGTGCCGTGCCGATCCATGGGTTGCGGACCACCGCGGCGACACTGGCGCGGTGTGCGGGACGAACCGGTCTCGCCCCCGCCTCGGTGACGACGACATCGCGATAGGTCACCAGTTTGCGGAGAGCGATCCGCTCGGGGTGGGTGGCGATCTCTTGCATGGCACAGACACTAGAACTCACATGTATGCAAGGTCAAGAGCGGATCCGGATCGATTGGCGAGATCCCCTGGAGGTCGGGTGTCGGGGCTCCAAAACCATTGACCATCTGGAGTTATGAAGCTCCTTCCGGTGGTCGTCGATGCAAATATCGACCAGGTTCTTGACATTCGCCCTGTGACGTGGATTACGATCCCTGGCATGCCAGAGCAATGTCGGCGATCAACAACACGAGGAGTTTCATGTCCGATCCACGTCAAGTGGGTTCAGATACGGACCGCACGACAGAGTCGGAAGACCTCGTGGCCCTGAACACCGACGACTCCGGCCGGGCCAAGGCGCCGTCGGACCGCCGCGACGGCGTCAGGCGGCTGGGCTCGGTCTTTTGGACCTCGATCGCCATCGCCACGGTCTTCGTGGCCTGGGCGGTGCTGTTCACCGAGAACCTCAACAGGGTCACGGAGACCTCCCTGAACTGGGTCACCGCGACGTTCGGGTGGAGCTACCTGGTCGTCACCCTCGGGATCCTGGTCTTCCTGGTCTTCCTGGCGTTCAGCCCGGTGGGTCGCACCAGGCTGGGCAAGGACACCGACCGACCGGAGTTCTCCAACCTGACCTGGTTCGCGATGCTCCTCGGTGCCGTGATGGGCATCGGTCTCGTCTCGTACGGCGTCGCGGAGCCCATCTCGCATCTGGCGACGCCACCACATGGCCTGGCCGAACCGAACACCCCCGAGGCAGCGGTGCGCGCCCTGCAGTATTCCTACTTCGACTGGGGGCTGCACGCCTGGGCGGTCTTCGCCGTCTTCGGTCTCGCGATCGCCTATTCGACGTACCGCAAGGGGCGTCGTCCCCTGGTGAGCCAGCTCTTCACGCCGTTCCTGGGCGACAGGGTCCACGGACCGATCGGTAAGGCGATCGACGTGCTCTCCGTCTTCGCGACGCTCTTCGGCACGGCGACGTCACTGGGTCTGGGGGCGCTCCAGATCAACAACGGGATGGGACGCCTGTTCGGGATCCCCGTCGACTCGGTCTCCCAGGTCCTCGTCATCGCGGCCGTCACCGCCATCTTCACCATGTCGGCCGTCACCGGGATCAACAAGGGCATCAAGCTGCTGAGCTTCGTCAGCGGTTCCATGGCGATCGCGCTGTTCCTGTTCGTGCTGGCGGTGGGCCCCACCGTCTTCCTCGCCAATCTCTACATCGAGTCGATCGGGACGTGGGCGGGCGACTTCCTGCGAATGAGCCTGCAGGGCGCCGCGTTCGGCGATCTGGAGTGGATGCAGGGATGGACCTACTTCATGCTGGCCTGGTGGGTCTCCTGGGGTGCGTTCGTCGGCATCTTCCTCGCCCGCATCTCCCGTGGCCGCACGATCCGCGGCTTCATCGCGGGCGTCCTCACCGTCCCGAGCCTGGCCTTCTTCACCTGGTTCGCGGTGTTCGGTGGTACGGCCATCCACATCGACCTGTTCCAGGGCGGAGACATCGCGGAGCAGACCGCGGCCGACTTCGGCAACGCGTTCTTTGCCACGCTCGAACACCTGCCGCTGTCCACCCTCACCTCGGCGATCGCCGTCCTGCTCGCGGTGATCTTCTTCGTGACGAGCGCCGACTCCAACACTTATGTGTTGGGAACGCTGACCTCGGGTGGAGCACTCGACCCGAGTCGTCCCGTCCTCGTCCTGTGGGGCGTGCTCACCGGAGTCACCTCGATCGCGCTCATGATCGCGGGGGGTCTGGACGCCCTCCAGAACACCGTCATCGTCACCTCGTTGCCCTTCCTCGTGATCATCGCCGGTCTCACGCTGGCCCTGGGGAAGGACATCGCGGCGGACCACCGTGTCGAATCGACCGACGACAAGGAGAAGAAGCATGTCGCACCCTGAGTCCCGCCGAACGCTCATCGAACGGGTCTGGTCCAAGGCCTGGAACCAAGGCGACGTCGACGCGCTCGACGGTCTCCACGGCGGTGACTACCTCCGCCGCAGCGGCGAGTCGCAGCCCTTGGACCTGGACGCGTTCAAGGCGTCGATCATCACCACCCGGTCCGCGTTCCCCGATCTGACCACCACCCTCGACGAGGTCGTCATCGAGGGCGACCGGGCCGCGATCCGCTGGCACAGCACCGGCACCCACCAGGGCGCCCTCATGGGGGTCCCCGCCACGAACCGTCGGGTTCGGGTCAGCGGTGCCACCTTCGCCCGATTCGAGGGCGACCGGATCACCGAAGAGGTCGTGACCTGGGATCCTCGGGCGCTGCTCTCCGCGCTCGGGATCATCAGCGTCGGACAGGACTGACCCGCCACCATGTCAAGGAGCACCTTCATGCACACGATTCCCGCCGAGCCCGACTCCCACCTGATGAAGCAGGTCAACCGACAGTTCGTCACCGGCGTCACGGTCGTGACGGCGATGGACGGCGACGTCCCGAAGGGGCTGGCGGTCAACGCCTTCTCCAGCATCTCGTTGGATCCGGCCGTGGTCATGGTGTGCGTCCAGCACACATCCTCCACGCACGACTGCCTGTTCAGGACCGAGCACCTGGCCATCAACATCCTGTCGACCGACCAGCCGGACGTCGTCGCCCGCTTCGCGGGTAAGTCGGATGACAAGTTCAAGGGCCTGGACTGGACCCCGGGGCCCTTCGGGAGCCCGTTGATCGCCCGCAGCAGCGCACGGATGGAGGTGGAGATCCGGGAGAGGCTCCGAGCCAGTACCCACACCGTCTTCGTCTGCCGCGTGGTCCACGCGGACGTCACCGACAACGCCCCCATGGTCTACGGTGCGGGTCGCTTCTTCGACGGTGGAGCGCTCTCCCCTCTGGGATAATCGGCCATGGGATCCCGACACGGAGAAGGAGGTGCCCACGTGGCGCGAGGCATGCGCGGATCGACCCCCACATCCATCCAGGCCACGGTCATCGAGGAGATGCGGGGGCGCATCATCAGCGGTGTGTTCGAGCCCGGCACCCCCCTCTCGGAGCTCGCCCTGGCCGAGGAGTACGGGGTCAGCCGTACTCCGGTCAGGGAAGCGCTCAAGCAGTTGCAAACCGAGGGCCTGGTCGAGATCAGGCCCCGGGTCGGCACCTTCGTCACCGCTCCCTCCCGACGGGAGATCATGGAGCTCTTCGAGATGAAGGAACTGCTGGAGGGCGCCGCCGCCCGACTCCTGGCACAAAGAGGGCGGGTACCGGAGATAGACCGGCTGGAGCGCAACCTCCGAGAGTCCGACGAGGCGGTCGCACAGGACGACCAGGGACGGTACGCGGAACTGGTGCACGAGTTCCACGACCTGCTCGTCCAAGGCGCCGACAACCACAAGTTGGAGGCTCACTACCGGACACTGATGAACCAGCTCGCCTACACGCGCCTGGTGAAGACGTCCCTGAGTCAGCCCGGGAGGCCGCTCCAGTCCGACCGCGAACACCGCCACGTGCTGGAACTCGTGGTCGCCAAGGACGGGGACGGCGCCGAACGCGTGATGCGCGAGCACGTTCGACAAAGCCGTCGCGCCCTCCTGGCCGGCCTCCCGGCGGGGTCGTCGGAGAAGGGCCGCTCCCCGGGGCCGGGTGTCGCGCCCCCTTGTGATGGTGCCGCGTAGGGAAGAGGTCCATCCGGTGGCGTTGTTGCGACAGGGGAGGAGAGACGACGGGAGCAACGATGACGGACAAGGCGGAGTTGCCGGAGACGACCGACGCGGTCGTCATCGGTGCCGGGCAGGCCGGGCTCTCGGTGGCCTGGCACCTGCGTCGACTCGGGCTGAGGCCCGGGGTCGACTTCGTGGTTTTGGACCGGGGGCCGCAGACCGGTGGAGCCTGGCAGTTCCGCTGGGAGGCGCTGCGTCTGGACGACGCCCACAAGATCGACGACCTGCCCGGCATGCGGGAACTGGAGCTCAGTTTCGACACCGCCGACCCCGAACGCCCCGCCCGGGACGTGGTCCGTGACTACTACCGCCGCTATGAGGACTCCTTCGATCTGCGGGTGGTGCGCCCGGTCCAGGTGCGAGGGGTGCACGACCACGACGAGGGGTTCCGGGTCGTGACCGACCGAGGGGAGGTCCTCTCGCGGACCGTGGTCAACGCCGGCGGCACCTGGGGTCGACCGTTCCGGCCCTACTTCGCGGGTGCGGCGGACTTCCGGGGCATCCAGCTCTCCACCCCCGACTACCGGGCCGCCGAGAACTTCGCGGGGATGCGGGTCCTGGTGGTGGGCGGTGGTACCTCCGCGGTGGGGTTCCTGCGCGAACTGGAGGGCGTGGCCGCGAGCACCACATGGGCCACGCGCAGACCCGTCACCTTCGTCGACGACCCGGAGGGGCCGATCAACGCGGTGCGCGCGGCGGACGAGGCCGCGAGGGCCGGTCGTCGCCTGCCCAGCATCGTCGGTGGCACCGGGCTGCCCGCGACCCCCGCCAACCTGGCGGGCCGGGACCGTGGGCTGTTGGTGGACCGGCCCATGTTCACCGCGATCGAACCCGAGGGGGTGCGCTGGCCGGACGGCACGTTCGAGCCGGTGGACGCCATCATCTGGGCCACCGGGTTCCGGGCCGAACTCACCCACCTGGCCCCATTGCGCCTTCGCGAACCAGGCGGAGGGATGTGGGTGGAGGATGGCCGCGCGGTCCGTCGACCGGGTCTGTTCATGGCCGGGTACGGGCCGCAGGCCAGCACCATCGGCGCGAACCGGGCCGGGCGGGCCGTCGCGCGTCAGGTGGTGGCCGCGCTCCCTAGCCGGTCGGCATCACGTTGATCAGTTTCTTGTTGACGAACTCCTGGATGCCGGCGGAGGAGAGTTCCTGGCCGTAACCGGACCTCTTGGTACCACCGAACGGAAGCTCCGGCCGGGTCCAGGCCGGGTGGTTCACGAACACCATCCCGGTCTCGATCCGCCTGGCGACGTCCACACCGTGGGCGATGTCCTCGGTGAACACCGACCCTCCCAACCCGAAGCTGGAGTCGTTGGCGACCCGCACCGCCTCCTCCTCGTCCATGGCCCGGAAGAAGAGGGCGACGGGACCGAAGAACTCCTTGTCGTAGACCGGGTTGTCCCTGGTGACTCCGGTGAGGATCCTGGGCTGGACGAACGCGCCCTCCTCCGGAACGGGATCGCCGGGCGTAATCATCAGGGCGCCGTGGTCGACGGCCTCGTCGACCAGGGCGTCGAGGTCGTCGGCGGCGCTCTGCGAGGACAACGGCGGCAGGGTCGTGTCGGGGTCGAACGGGTCGCCCGCCCTGAGCTCGGCGAGTCCTTCGCCGAACCGCCGCAGGAACTCGTCCGCCACCTCCTCGACCACGATGATCCGCTTGGCGGCGACGCAGCTCTGACCGGCGTTGTTGAGCCGGCCCCAGAGCGCCCGCTCCACGCTCAGGTCGAGGTCGGCGTCGGCGAGCACGATCAGGGCGTCACTGCCGCCGAGCTCCAGGGTGCTCTTCTTCAACTCCTCGCCCGCGTGCGCGGCCACACTGGCACCCGCGCCCTCGCTTCCGGTGAGCGCGACCCCGCGGATCCGGGGATCCTGGATCGCGCGGCTCACCTGGTCCTTGCTCGCGTAGACGTTGGTGTAGGCGCCCTCCGGCGCGCCGGCCTCGCGGAACAGCCGCTCGAAGGCCGCGGCGGACTGCGGCACGATCGACGCGTGCTTGACCATCACCACGTTCCCGGCCATGAGGTTGGGGCCGGCGAATCGGGCCAGTTGGTAGTAGGGGAAGTTCCATGGCTGGACGCCGAACAGCACCCCGATCGGGTCGCTGACCACGATGGCCTCTCCCGCCTCGGGGTGGTCGGTGGACACCGGCTCGGGGGCCAGGAACTCCTCGGCGTTGTCCGCGTAGTAGTCCAGGATCGAGGCGGCCAGGTCGACCTCGCCCAGGCTCTCGCCGTACAGCTTGCCCATCTCCAGGGTGAGGAGACGGGCGAACTCGTCGGGTCGTTCGCGCAGGATGCTCGCGGCGCGGGCGACGACCTCCTTGCGCTCGTCGAAGGACTTGGCGCGCCAGGATTCGAAGGTCCGCTGGGCGGTGTGGACGGCCCGGTCCAGTTCCTCGTCCTCGATCCCCGGGAACGTCGCCAGGGTCTCGTTCGTGTAGGGGTTCGTGGTCGCGTAAGCCATGAGGTTCCCTCCATCCGTCTCATGGACCCCCTGCTCGGTCGACGCCGGTAACGAAACGTTCCCCACGTAAAAAACCGTTGGGGCGTTCGCCGGTGCGACGCTAACGTGCCCGGTGACCGAACGCTTCCGCACCGAAGGGGACCCCGATGAACAGCGTCGTGACCCTCATCCGTTCCGCCACCCTGTCCGACGTCGCGGAGTACGCCTACGCCGCCACGGTCCCGTCCGGGACACGACTGGTCTTCACCGCCGGCGCGTGCCCGCTGAACGCCGACGGCACCACCGCCGCCGTGGGCGACTACGCAGGGCAGGCCGCGGTGTGCGTGGCCAACCTGAAGACCGCCCTCGCGGACGCCGGCGCCGCACTGACCGACGTGGTCAGTACCCGGGTGCTGGTCGCCTCCACGTCCCAGGAGGATCTGGTGACGGCCTGGGAGGTGGTACGGGACGCCTTCGGCGAGCACGACGTCCCCAGCACCCTGCTGGGCGTCACGGTCCTGGGCTACGACGACCAGCTCGTGGAGATCGAGTCCGTGGCCGCCCTACGAGAGTAAGAGCACTGGAATCCCGCCTGTGGACAACCGGGTTCCCGACGTGGGTTCGGCCTAGGATCGGGGAGACAGAGGTTCCCAGAACACGGAGGGTGTGCGCCATGCGGGCCAATCGGCTGCCGACCGAGGAGATCAAGCGCGAGACCGCGGCCTTCGCCGACCGGATCACCTCCGACGGACGCTTCGGTCGCACCGCCGAACCGGGACGCTATCGGCTGGTGATCAACCGGGCCTGCCCCTGGGCGCACCGCGTCGTGATGACCCGCCGCCTCATGGGGCTGGAACAGGTGGTCTCCCTGGCCGTCACCGACCCCGTGCAGGAGATCATCGAGGGCGACCCGCACTGGGTGTTCACCGAACGCACCGGCAACCCCGACGACAAGGACCCCGTGCTCGGCATCCACGCCCTGCGCGAGGCCTACCTGGCCCGGGACCCCGACTACGACGGCGGTGTGAGCGTACCCGGACTCGTGGACGTCGCCTCCGGCCACCTGGTCTCCAACGACTACGACCAGATCAGCGTGGACATGGCCACCGAGTGGGACGGTCTGGCCCGCGCCGGCGCGCCGCGACTGTACCCCGAGGAGCTGCGCGAGGAGATCGACGCCGTCAGCGCCGAGGTCTATCGCGACCTCAACAACGGTGTCTACCGTTCCGGGTTCGCCCCCGACCAGGAGCGCTACGAGCGGGCCGTTCGCGGAGTCTTCGACCGCCTGGACGCCCTGGAGGAGCGCCTGACAGAACGCCGTTACCTGGTCGGCGAGCACATCACCCTGGCCGACCTGCGCCTGTGGGCCACCCTGGTGCGCTTCGACGCCGCCTACCACGGCCACTTCAAGTGCAACCGGCGCAAGCTCATCGAGTACCCGGCGCTGTGGGCCTACGCCCGCGACCTGTTCCAGACCCCGGGCTTCGGCGACACCACCAACCTGGAGCACATCCGGGTCCACTACTACGCGGTGCACACCGCCATCAACCCCACCGGGATCGTGGCCGTCGGCCCGGACCCACGGGGTTGGCTCACCCCACACCACCGGGAGGAGCTGGGCGGTCGCCCGTTCGGGGACGGAACGCCGCCGGGACCCGTGGTGGAGGGTGAGCACGTCCCACCCCTGGAGGAGCAGGGCTGAGGGGCCCTGCGAGCGGGGATTCGGGAGGAAAGATGGAGGTCGGGGCCGAGAGGTAGGGGCAGGCTTGTGGGCGGGGCGCCCAAATCCCCGACCTCAAGCGCCCCGCCAACACCACCCACCCCCGGGCGGCACGAAACCGGCGAAACCAACGGCTCCCCCGAATCGATGGGATCACGCCCAAGAGCCACAGCTTCGGCCCGGATGTCCCGAGCCGGTGCTCGTGCCCCCTTCCGTCAGCGGGCGGGGTGGTGGGCCGCTACCAGGAGTTCGACGTTGCGGTCGGCCGGGGAACCCAGCTTGGCGGGCTCGGCGTAGAGGTCGTTGACGGACAGTTCCCGGTAGAGGGAGGCCAGCCCGACGGGGGAGAAGTCTCCGTGGTCGACCTGGTAGGGACTGTCGGCCTCCACGAGGGTGGTGAACAGCGACATGGTCCCGTCGGCGTTGTCGACGAGTTCGACGCAGCGGGCCAGCTGCGGGTGGTCGATGTGGGAGGCGGTGTTGATCGGAATTTTTCGGGTGGCGCAGATCCCGGGCTTCAGCCCTGGGGAGAGCCGTCTTTCCGCGAACGGGATCATTGAACAGCCCTTTGCCATACGATGAGTTACGCGTCCGTCACCTTGCGCTCGAACCGTGACATCACTTCCAGTGTGCCTTTCACGTGCTCTGGTGCCCCGAGTACCGGCGCCGCGTCCTCGGCGGTCGCATCGAGGAACGGCTGAAGGAGATCGCGCGCGAGGGCATGGCCGACAAAGGTGAAGATGGAGGTCATGCCCGACCACGTGCGTCTACTCGTGGAGGTCGGCCCCCGGCTCGGAGTGCACCGGCTCGTCAAGACCATCAAGGGTCGCTCCTCCCGTCTGCCGATGCTGTGCACCAACGGCTACTTCGTGGCCACCGTCGGAGGCGCCCCGCTGGAAGCGATCGAGCGGTACGTGCACAACCAGAAGAGCCGCTGAGAGGGGGTGTTCCACGATGTTGTCGGGTCGTCGTTACCGGCTTGCTCTGACCGATGCGCAGGAGGCGATGTGCACCGAGTTCGGTGACATCTGCCGGGCGGTGTGGAACACCGCCCTGGACCAGCGCCGCCAGTACGTCGACCGCTACACCCGGGGCCGACAGGGTCCTTTCTGTGGGTACCACCTTCAGGCCGGGCAGTTGGCCGAGGCCAAGACGGAAGAGGCCTGGCTGAAGGCGGCCCCCTCGCATGTGCTCCAGCAGACGTTGCAGGACCTGGACCGGGCATGCCACCAGAAGGGCACCTTCAACGTGCGGTGGCGGGCCAAGTACCGGTGGAGCCCGTCGTTCCGCTTCCCCGCCGGGAACCTCATCGTGGTGGAGAAGCTGAACCGCAAGTGGTCGCGGGCCAAGTTGCCCAAGCTCGGGTGGGTGCGGCTGCGCTCCTCCCGCCCCATCGGGGGCACGATCCGCTCGGCGACCGTATCTCGCAAGGGCGGGCACTGGTTCATATCGTTTCTCGTCGAAGACGGGCTGTTCACCCCCGAGCACCATGCGGGAACCCCGGTGGGGGTGGACCGGGGTGTGGCTGTGGCGGCCACGTTGTCCACGGGCGAGTTCTACGACCGCCCGTTCGCCACTGTGGGGGAGAAGACCCGGTACCTACGCCTTCAGCGCAAACTGTCCCGGCGTAGGAAGAGGTCGACCAACCGGGCCAAGATGTTGAAGGCCATGGGGCGGATCACCACCCGTGCGGTGGACCGGCGCACCGACTTCTGCGGCCGGCTCGCCCGCACACTGACCATCCGGCACAACGTGGTGGTGTTGGAGGGGTTGCGCACCACCGACATGACCGCCTCCGCCAAGGGAACCGTCGAGGTACCCGGAAAGCAGGTGCGTCAAAAGTCCGGACTGAACCGGGCCATCCTGGACAAGGGGTGGCACCGGCTCGAACTCGCGCTGCGCAACGCCGCCCGCAAGACCGGC